>JAAZDZ010000493.1 GCA_012512545.1 Alcaligenaceae bacterium
ATGGTGGAATTCCAGCAGGAAACCGGCCATATGTACAACCTGGAAGCTACACCGGCCGAAGGCACTACCTACCGTTTCGCCAAAGAAGACCGCAAGCGCTGGCCGGATATTTTGCAGGCCGGAACGCACGAAACTCCCTACTACACCAATTCATCACAATTGCCCGTGGGCTTCACTGACGACCCCTTCGAAGCGCTGGAACGGCAGGATGAACTGCAATGCAAATACACCGGCGGCACAGTGCTACATCTGTACATGACCGAACCGCTGTCCAGCGCCGACGCCTGCCGCGCGTTGGTGCAGCGCGCGCTGGGGCGTTTCCGCCTGCCTTATATCACCGTCACACCCACCTTTTCCATCTGCCCCGTGCATGGCTATCTCAGCGGCAACCACCCGTACTGCCCCAAGTGCGATGAAGAAATTCTGGCACGCAAGCAGCGGGAAGCCGCCTGACCCGGCACAACATTCCCACCTTTTCAAGGAGCCCACCATGTCTACACATCAGCACACCATCGAACTCATCAACGAAGAACGCCAGCCTTGCGAAGTCTGGACACGTGTCATGGGCTATCACCGCCCCGTTTCCTCGTTCAACATCGGCAAAAAGGGCGAATTCCATGAGCGCCGCTACTTCACCGAACAGGCAGCCGGTCTGAGCCCCGCAAAACCCAGCCACCGCGAAGCGGCTGCGGCCTGAACATGCAGGCCGCCCCTTCTCTCAGACAGGCGGCTACCCGGCTGCCACAGCCCGGGCCTTCACCGCGCGTGGCCGCCCCACCGCAGCACGTTGCGCTGAAAGTGGGCGGAACCACGCCTTTTTCCGCCACCGATTTTCCCGGTCAGCTCTGTGCGGTGATTTTCGTGCAGGGTTGCCCCTGGCGCTGCGGGTATTGCCACAACCCGCACCTGCAGTCGCGCACCACCGACAGCCCGCTCGTCTGGGAAGATATACGCGCTTTTTTGCAGCGGCGTGCGGGCTTGATCGACGCCGTGGTATTCAGCGGCGGCGAGCCCACAATGGATTCCGGCCTGAAAGCGGCCATGCTTGAAGTTCGTCAGTCTGGCTTTCTGGTCGGGCTGCATACCGGTGGCATCTACCCCGAACGGCTGCGCCAGGTTCTGCCGCTGGTGGACTGGGTGGGGCTGGATATCAAAGCCACGGCAGCGGGCTACGAAGCCGTCACACAAGTGCGCAACAGCGGTGCACCGGCCTTTGAAAGCCTGCGCGCTGTGCTGCAAAGTGGCGTCAGCTACGAAATCCGCACCACCATTCACCCACGGCTGCACGATGAAGACGAAATCCGCACCCTGGCGCGGCACCTGGCGCGCGCAGGCGTGACCCATTACGCCCTGCAAGTCTTTCGCCCCACAGGCTGCCAGGACGACGCACTGAACAGCATGCGCTTCAGCGATTACCCCAGCGCCGCCTTGCTGGCGGAACTGCGCGCGCAATTTCCCTCCTTCATCCTGCGCAAGGAAGGCGGCAGTTGAACAACGACGGCCCCATTCCCCCGCCAACGCCGTTCAGACAGGTGGCGCTTCCTCAACCGGCAAGGAACGGGCCAGCTCGATAAACGCCTTCAAATACCCAGGTTCGGCCTCGGAATCGCGCCGCCCCAGGTGAATCTGCTTGTGAACACCCTGTTCTCCCAGACGCACCGGCACAATGGCCATGCGGCTGGCGTATTCCATTACCAACCAGCGCGGCAGAGCCGCCACCCCCCGGCCTGCCGCCACCATTTCCAGCATGATGTCGGTGCTTTCCAGCGTTTTGTGACGACGCGGCATGACGCCTGCGGGCGCCAGAAACAGAGCGTAGATGTCAAGCCGCGCGGGTTCCACCGGGTAGGTGATCAGGGTTTCGTTGACCAGATCAGCGGGCTGAACGGTGGGCCGGGCTGCCAGCGCATGACCGCGCCCCACGACCAGCACCTGTTCGTAATCGAATACCGGCAGATAGCTGACGCCCTTCATTTTCAAGGGGTCAGGCGTTACTACGAGGTCGATCTCATGATTGAACAAAGCCCCCATGCCGCCGAAGCGGAATTTCTGCTTGACATCAACATCCACGTCCGGCCAGTCGCCCAGATAGCGGGACACCACTTTGAGCAGCCACTGGTAACAAGGATGGCATTCCATGCCAATGCGCAGGGTGCCGCGTTCACCTGCGGCATATTGCCCAAGAAATGCCTCGGCAGTTTCAAACTGGGGAAGCATACGTTCTGCCATGGCAAGCAAGTACTCGCCTGCTTCCGTCAGCCGCAGCAAACGGCCTTCGCGCAGCCACAGTTCAACCCCCGCCAGCCGTTCAAACTTGGCCATCGTATGACTGAGTGCCGACTGTGTCAGATGCAGGGACTCAGCGGCGGCAGTCAGTGTGCCGCGCCGGTCAACTTCCCTGAGAATTTCCAGATGGATGCGTTCAAGCAAGGCCATTTTATGAATAAAAATAATTGATTGTTAAGAATTAACTATTTTACTTCATGGCTTAGTGAGTCTGACATGGTCTTGCTGCCCTCGCATCGGCTCTGTCGCCTGCCTTGCGTTGGGCAGGGTCATCAGGCTGGCGTTGCCCCCGGCTGCTGTGGTGTCGATGCTGATGGCGCGTTCAAGCACCAGACGTTCCAAGGGTATGGAAGCGTGATCGTGCTCCATGGCGATGACCGGCACAATCGCGCCTTCGCGTTCCGCCAGCGCTTGCTGCAAAGCCTGCAGCGCAGAAGCATCGGCTTGAAGCAGCGCCATATCGAAGTCTTCATTGCGCCACTGAAGCGACAGCACAATGCAGGCTTGCACCGTCGCAGGCAGGCGGCGATACAAGCCTGCCGCAACAGCATTTCCACCATCCCAGACCGCGCGGGAACCCATTGACAACAGCGCTGCCAGTTGGGCAATCAGCCCGGCCTCAGTCTGCGCGATACATAGCACCGCCGACCGAGGATGCACTTGGTAGACATTGCGCTCGCCAGTCGGGCCGACCAGCACGTGGGCAGACAAGCCGAAGAATGCCTGCCTTTCCCGCACCTGCAAGCCTGGCTGACTGCTGCACCACGATTCCAGCCCTGCCAGAACGTTCACCGCCGCAACCGACGCCGGTGGCACAAGGCTTTCTGAAACCAGCGCACCGAACGGTTTTTCCAAAGCGCTATCTGGCCGCGCAGCCAGCAAGCGATACAGGTAAAGCGGCCCGCCCGCCTTAGGGCCGGTTCCAGACAAACCTTCGCCCCCAAACGGCTGAACCCCTACCACCGCGCCCACCATATTGCGATTCACGTACAGGTTGCCCACATGCGCCTGGCTGGATACCTGTCGTATGGTTTCGTCGATACGGGTGTGCAGCCCCATGGTCAGGCCGTAGCCGGTCGCCTTCACCTGGGCCAGCAGTTCATCCAGGTTGTCCCGCTTGTAGCGCAGCAGATGGAGCACCGGCCCGAACACCTCGCGCTTGAGTTCGCTGAGCGATTCGATCTCGATCAGGGTGGGTGCCACATAAGTACCTTGCCGCAGCACCGCCTGGCGCCCGGCTTCCCCGCCCCATGACAACTGATATACCTTGCGACCCCGGGCCGCCATGGCCTCGATATGCTGGTTGATCACATCGCGGGCGCGCGCATCAATCACCGGGCCGACGTCATTATGCAGCGCCACAGGGCTGCCCAGGCGCAGCTCCTCCATGGCGCCCTTCAACATGGCGGCCATTTGATCAGCCACGTCTTCCTGCACGCACAACACCCGTAAAGCCGAGCAGCGCTGACCCGCGCTGTCAAAAGCCGACAGCACGACATCCCGCACCACTTGTTCGGGCAAGGCGGAAGAATCCACAATCATGGCATTCTGGCCGCCGGTTTCGGCCACCAGAGGAATGGGGCGGCCCTCTGGCCCCAGGCGCCGGGCCAGAATGCGCTGCAATTGCCGCGCCACCTCGGTAGAGCCGGTGAACATCACGCCCTGGACCCGCTCGTCGTCCGTCAGCAGAGGGCCGATTTCCCCGCCTTTGCCGGGCACCATCTGCAGGGCTGTGCGAGGCACGCCCGCATCCCACAGCAAACGCACGCCTTCAGCGGCGATTAAGGTTGTCTGCTCAGCCGGCTTGGCCAGCACCGCATTGCCTGCGGCAAGAGCCGCTGCAATCTGGCCGGTGAAGATGGCAAGAGGAAAATTCCAGGGGCTGATGCAGGTCACCACGCCAAGGGGACGATGGGTGTCGTTGGAAAAACCGGCCTGAACCTGGGCAGAGTAATAACGCAGAAAATCCACCGCCTCGCGGACTTCGGCTACCGCATTGGCATAGGTTTTACCGGCCTCGCGCACCAACACGCCCAGCAGACGCTCCATGTCGGCTTCCATGAGATCAGCCGCGCGCCGCAGAATTTGCCCGCGCTGTGCGGCGGGCACGTCTGCCCAGACCGCCGCGTGCCGGAAGGCGGCCTCGACCGCCCGTCGCGCTTCAGCGGCTGTAGCGTAGCGCACATGGCCGACGATATCGGCATGATCAGCCGGATTCAAAACCGCACTGAATGCCCCCGCCCCGACCTGCCGCTCAGCTTCCTGATCGGCCAGCATCGGACCGGCGCGCAATGAAACACCCTCTTCCCGCCGCAACAGCCTGTCAAGGCTGCCCAGCACATCATCATTGGCCAGATCGAGCCCCCGGGAATTGACACGCCATGTGCCATAAAGAGCGCCGGGTAAGGGAATGGCGGGATGCGGCAAACCCATCTGCCCTTCCTGCCTGGCCATGATTTCTATGCTGCGCACCGGGTCTTCCACCAGCGCTTCGATAGAGACGGAGGAATCCGCCACCTGATTGACAAAAGAGGTGTTGGCGCCATTTTCCAGAAGGCGGCGCACCAGATACGCCAACAGGGTTTCATGCGTGCCCACTGGAGCATAAATGCGACATGGCCTGCCATTGGCGGCGCCCACGACCTGATCGTAAAGCGCTTCGCCCATGCCATGCAGACATTGAAATTCGTACTGTCCGGGGAAGTAGGAGTCCGGCCCCGCCAATTCGTAGATGACGGCCAGGGTCTGGGCGTTATGCGTGGCAAACTGAGGGTAGATGTGATCAGGCGCCGCCAGCAGCTTGCGGGCGCAGGCAATATAGGAGACATCCGTATAAACTTTTCGTGTATACACCGGATATCCATCAAGCCCATCGACCTGGGCGCGCTTGATTTCAGTATCCCAATAAGCCCCCTTCACCAGGCGGATCATCAAACGACGTGTACTGCGCCTGGCCAGGTCAATCAGGTAATCCACCACCTGGGGGCAACGCTTCTGATAAGCCTGAATCACAAAGCCCAGCCCCTGCCAGTCCTGCAGTTGAGGCTCAAAGCACAGGCGTTCCAGAAGATCCAGGGAAAGCTCCAGGCGGTCGGCTTCTTCCGCGTCGATATTCAGGCCGATATCGTACTGTTTGGCAAGTTCTGCCAACCGCAGCAACCGCGGGTAGAGTTCATTCATCACCCGTTCTGCCTGGGCACGCACATAACGCGGATGCAGGGCCGACAGCTTGATGGAAATACCCGGCCCTTCGTACACGCCCTGCCCCCGCGCCACCTTGCCGATGGCGTGAATGGCGTTTTCGTAATCAGCCAGATAGCGCTGCGCATCGGCCGCTGTCATGGCCGCTTCCCCCAGCATGTCGTAGGAATAACGAAAGCCCTTTTCTTCCATCTGCCGGGCATTGCGCAACGCTTCCTGAATCGTCTGCCCTGTGACGAATTGTTCACCCATCATTCGCATGGCAAGATCAACGCCTTTGCGAATCACGGGCTCGCCGCCCTTGGCCACCAGCCTGCCCAGCGCCGCCGACATACCCGCCTCGCTGTGAGTGGACACCAGCTTGCCGGTCAGCATCAAACCCCATGCGGCCGCATTCACAAACAGCCCCGGCGCCTTCCCCAGATGCTCACTCCAGTTGCCATCACGGATTTTGTCGCGAATCAGCGCGTCGCGCGTGGGTGGATCGGGAATGCGCAGCAACGCCTCGGCCAGACACATCAAGGCCACGCCTTCCTGCGA
>JAAZDZ010000494.1 GCA_012512545.1 Alcaligenaceae bacterium
AAATATAAAGGTACGACGCGCAGAACCCGCCAATCAGGGCGAGCCCCCAGTCGTGCAGCGGCATGGTATCGCGCGGCGAACGCTTGCTGAAGGGGTAGGCAAGATAACCTAGGAACACCGCAATACCCACATGCAGCGAACGGGCTTCGGTATCGTTGAAGATGCCGAAATTCAGCTCAAATGGCAGCGGCGAGGCATACCAGAGCTGAAACAGGGACCACAGCAAGGCGCCTATGAACAGAACACTGCCGGTAAAGCCGCCTACCGTCCGGCCCCCGCGATCAACGTCGGCGACCAACTGTTCAAGTTCAGCATTTGCTGCCAGCTGTTCTTGCGACAGCTCCGATTTCGAGGTCATGCGCATTCCCCAAGAAAAACAGACCGATGCACCCTCGACAGGAGGTTCATCAACGACGAGAGTGGCGCATCAGATAAAACAAAAAGCGGCGCTTTTGGCACCGGCTCAAAACCCCTGAATATGCCAGGGGCTGAACAAAAACGGCATGCCACCGACTGTGTCTTGTGGCATGCCAGCGTATCTACCTAAACCGGAAAGCCCTTATCAGAGCAGCCCTTGTTCCTTGAAGTATTTTTCAGCGCCCGGGTGCAGCGGAGCGGACAGGCCATTCTTGACCATGTCTTCTTTTTCGAGGATGCCGAAAGCCGGATGCAGCCTCTTGAAGTCGTCGAAGTTCTCGAAGACCGCCTTCACAACCGTGTAAACGGTGTCTTCGGGCACATCGCTCGAAGTAACGAAGGTGGCCAGCACGCCATAGGATTCAGTTTCCTGGGGGTTGTTGGGATACAGACCCGCCGGGATCGCGACTTTAGCGTAGTACGGGTAGGTATCAACCAGTTTGTCGACTACCGGGCCCGTGAGCGAAACCAGTTGGGCGCCGCAGCTTGTGGTGGGGTCCTGGATGTTGGCAGAGGGGTGGCCCACACCGTAGAAGAAGCCGTCGATCTTGCCGTCGCACAGCGCGCTGCCGTGTTCGTCAGGGCGCAGCTCGGAAGCCAGCGAGAAGAAGCTCATGTCGCGACCTTGCGCCGCAAGCAGTTGTTCCATGGAGGCGCGGGTGCCCGAACCGGGGTTGCCAACGTTGAAACGCTTGCCGCCGAGATCGTCGAAGCTTTTGATATTGGCTTCTTTGCGGGTCACCACAGTGAAGGGCTCGGGGTGCAGAGAGAACACCGAGCGGAGTTTGTCGAACTTGCCGGCATCCTTGAACTGGCCATCGCCGTTATAGGCATTGAAGCCGACATCGGACTGCACGACGCCAAGGTCGAGCTCGCCCGCCTTGATGGTGTTGACGTTGAATACCGAGCCGCCAGTGGATTCGACCGAGCAGCGGATGCCGTGATCTTTGCGGTCTTTGTTGACGAGGCGGCAGATAGCGCCACCCGCTGCATAGTAAACGCCCGTGACACCGCCAGTGCCGATGCTCACGAAGGTCTGCTGCGCGGCGGCAGGCAAAGGCGCCATCAAGGCGGCAAACATGGTTGCAACACCCGCACCCACGGCGAACTGCTTGCCGAAACGAACCTTGAACTTCTTCTGCATACCTGACTCCTTGGGCTGAACCCGTTTTATTTTCAGAGCATCACTGACGGTGGGTAAACCGTTCCAATGGACTGACGCTCACTGTAATGAACGTGAATATCCTACAGCTTGCGGGCAATGGACGAACGGCTTTTTTCTTGGGGTTTGCCCGTAGAAACAGGGTTTTTCTCAGGTTTCTTGCCATACTTGAGGGCGGTTACCCCTCAACCCAGCGCCGTATCCAGCAACATCATCAGTACAAAACCGATCATCAGGCCGCCGGTTGCCCAAGATTCATGGCCCTGCCGGTGCGATTCCGGGATGATCTCGTGGCTGATCACGAACAGCATGGCACCTGCAGCGGCCGCCAGCCCCCAGGGCAGCAGCACAGCCGACAACCCCACCACCAGCACGCCCAGCATGGCCATCAAGGGTTCCACCAGCCCCGAAAACACAGCGACGCCCACAGAGACCCCCCGCCCATAGCCCACCGAGCGCATGGCCAGCGCCACGACCAGCCCCTCGGGAATATCCTGCAGGGAAATTCCGATAGCCAGAGCCTGAGCCGCGTGGGTATCGCTGCCCGCAAAGGCCACACCGATAGCCAGACCTTCCGGCACGTTATGCAAGGCGATGGCGATGACAAAGAGCCACACCCGCTTGATCATGTGTGAGCGGCTGCCTTCCACCCCTTTGATGAAATGCTCGTGCGGCAGCATGCGATCGACCAGCAGCAGCCCCGCCGCCCCGACAAGAATCCCCAGTCCGACAATTCCGCTGGCGCCCCATTTGCCCGCGCCCAGCTGTGTCGCCGCATCCAGGCCCGGAATGATGAGAGAGAACGCGCAGGCCGCCAGCATGACGCCCGCGCCAAAACCCAACATGGCATCGTGTACCCGCTGCGGAGGCTGCCAGGACAGAAGCACCGGCAAAGTGCCTGCAGCCGTGGCCACCGCCGCCGCGCTGCCGCCCAGAATCGCCCCCAGAAGCGCAGGCATGTCGCCCCGAATGGCCGCATAAGCGCCACCGCCCAGGATAAGCAGCACGACGGCAGTGATCGCCAGAACCAGCCACTTGGAAAATTGAGGGTGAGAAAGCGATGAGGATGACTCGCGATGCGATAAGGTGGACACCAGGCGGCTCCCGGAATAGATGGGAAATTTTATTCTACGCTGTCTGTGATGAGAGCAAGCTTCTCGCTATCAATATCAGCTGCCAGCGGTTGCAAATCAGGCATCTTGCGGTTGGCCCGCAGCGACACTTCACGAAACCGGCCGACCTTGCCATACAAGCCCTGCTGTCCCGCCACCGCCGTGACGGTGTGATTGTAATGACGGCTGACCGTATCCAGAGAATCGCCCAGTTTCTTGAGCCGTTCCGCCACCATGGCCACCTGGTTGTAGAGTTCTCCAGCCCGATCGGCCAGGACCTGTGCCTGCGCATTGCTGCGCGCCAGCATCCAGAGGTTGGATACCGTTTTAAGCACGGGCATCAACGTCGTATGCGAAACCAGAATCACATTCTGCCGGCTGCCATAATCGAAAAGGGCGCGATCGTGCCGCAGGGCTTCGATATAGGCCGCTTCCACCGGCATGAACATCAACACGAAGCCCGGGCTGCCCATACCCGGCAACGCGCTGTAATCCTTGCGCGCAAGATCATCAATATGGTTGCGGACCGCGCGCACGTGGGCGTCCAGGGCGGCGCGGCGCCCGGCGTCGGTCGCTGCGGACAGGGCGCGGTCGTAATCGACCAATGACACTTTGCTATCAAGCACCACATGCTTGCCGTCAGGCAGCTTGAGAATGAAGTCCGGCAGACGCACATCACCCTGCAGGTCTTTGAAACGCGCCTGCGCCTCGTAATGCACATCCCGTTCCAGGCCCGCCAGCTGCAAACTGCGCTCAAGCTGGACTTCCCCCCAATTCCCCATGAGCTTTTTGTCGCCTTTCAGGGCCATGGCCAGGGTTTCGGCTTCGCGGCTCATTTGCATGCCCACGTCAGACAGACGGCGCACCTCGGTCGCCAGCGACACATTGCCGCGCAGGGATTCGTCGTGAACCTGATTCACACGTTGCTGGAAAGCCTGCAATTGTTCGCGAAATGGCTGCAAAAGCACGCCCATGGCATCCTGGCTGGATGAGTGGAAATGCCGTTCCCTTTCTTGCAGCACCTGAGAGGCCAGATTCTGGAAATCCGCTTTCAATCGTTCGCGGGAATCGTTCAGTTCTTCCTTCATGAGCTGAAACGCGCGCTCTCGTTCGCCATGAGTGGCCTCAATGCGGGCCAGCTCCAACTGCATTTCGTGATTGGCTGACTGCAGGGATTCGCAGTGCCGCTGGCGATTCTCCGCTTCTTCCCGCGCGACAGATTCCGCCTCCCGCCAGCTTTGCGCCTCGTGTTCAAGCGCGCGAGCGCGGTGGCTGACGCCCCGCAGCCTGGCCGCCAGCACGATGACCAAGCCTCCCAGGACTGCAATTGCCGCCACATGATAAATGGCGGGAAGTTCCAATATGGCTTCCATCTCGTCTCCCACTATCCGAAGTCCTGGACAGGCGTGCGATAAGGCGACAAAAGCCAAACCGGCCCGTACCCGGAACCTCACAGGCAAGCATGATACATTCCCACTGTAAACGACACGTATTGGCATGAATATGCGGCGATTGGCATCCGGTGCACTCGGGTTGCTCCTTTTCCTGGCATCGTCGACGGTCGCCTCCATGGCACCGCGGTTGCCCGACCCCGGCCGCAGCATACAGATCATCGTTCCCACACAGGCTGGCTCGGGCGTCGGCAACATTATCGCCCGCACCGTCACAGACGCGCTTGCAGCGCAGCTGGGCAACCGCATCGTGCAGCAGAACGTCACCAGCAGCACCAGCTTCCCCGGCATGTTCACTGCCCTGGAAGCCAATACGGAAAGCCATACTCTTTTATTCGCCACCGTAGATACATTGGTGATTGAGCCCGGCCTGCAGCGCTCTTCAACATTTGAACTCCTGGAAACCTTCACCCCCGTTGGCCTGGTCGCTGAAATCCCCCACATACTGGTTGTCAACAACGACCTGCCGGTTCATTCTGTTGAAGAACTGACCGAATACATCGACAAATACCCCGGCATGGTGCACTTTGGCTCGTCAGGCAACGGCAGCGCCCTGCACCTGGCAGGCGAAGCCTACATGAGCGCGACCGGCACCAATATGGTTCATGTGCCTTACAGCGCAGCAGAACCGGCCACCAACAATCTGGTCAGTGGCGATATCGAAGCCATGTTCCAGGTGGTGTCTGGCGTGCTCAACTATGTGCGTACAGAAAAAATCCGTCCGCTGGCTGTAATGTCAAAAGAACGCAGCCCCGCCCTGCCAGAGGTGCCCAGCATGGCCGAAGCAGGCTACCCCGATCTGCTGGCGACAAAATGGTATGCATTGCTGGCGCCCAGCGGCACTCCCCGGGAAGTCATCAACCAGTACAACGCAGCCTTGAATACGGTGCTTGAGAATCCTGAGCTGCGCGAACAACTGCTGGAAGCGGGCGCCACGCCCTTGGGCGGCTCGCCTGAAGCGCTGGAGCATTTCCTGGCTTCGGAAACCGAAAGGTGGAACAAAGCCATTGGCGAAGCCCACCTGCAACCCCGTTGAAAGTGGAATAACCCACCTGCCACACGGCCCAAGCCCAACGCCGCAACGGCTTATTCTTCAGTAGTGACAACCAGTTCTTGCGGATGCGCCAGCGCAGGCACGCCCGAAACATCAGCTTCGGCGATCTGCGGAACATGCCTGAACGCGTAGTCGCGCACCGCGTCGATAATGCGCAGCGCCTCGTCCGACAGCGGCCGCCCGCTATGGGTGATGGCGCCAAAGGTATAAGGCACGTAGGAATCGAACGGTTTGTAGAGAACGCCCGCTGGCTGGACATGCAAGGCCAGGCAGGGGTCAACCAGTGCAACCCCCATACCGGCGCGCACCATCATGATGGCGCTCATGGTGGAACTGGTCGTCACCTGGCGCTGCTGGCGTGGGCGATCGGGGTGCAGCAAGGCTGTGGACAAGCGGTGGCGCATACGTGACGCATTGGATAATGTGATCACAGTGTCGTTCATCAATTGCGCTGCATTGATGGAAGGCTGCTCTGCCAGGCGATGCTGCGCAGGCAATGCAACCTGGCAGGGTGCCTGCGCGCACCAGTGCAACTGGCAACGCTCGAGTTCCAGAGGCAGGCTGCTGAAGGCAACATCGGCATCACCATTCAGCAGGGCCGAGGCAATATGGCCCGCTGGCATGACATCCATATAAAGCTTGTGCTGGAAACCAGGATCCTGCTCGAACATTTCAGCCAACACGATAGGCACCAGACTGTTGCTCAGGGATAGCGAGGTCGCAATGCGCAAGGGCCGCACGCTCCCCGCCGCGATTTCGCGCGAGCGCTCTTCCAGCTGCTGCAGCCCGGTCAGCACATTGCGCACTTCTTCGAGGAATTGCCGGCCCTGCTCGGTCAAGGTGACCTGCGGCCGTGTGCGGGTGAACAGGGTGAAGCCGAGTTCCTGTTCAAGGTCTTGAATCTGACGACTGACCACGGGTTGCGAGCGGTCCAACAATCGGGCCGCGGCGGTCACACTGCCAGAAGCATGTACTGCTGCAAAAGCCTCAAATTGACGAATTTCCATGTTAGATGCTCATATGTGCCCGCTAAACAATAGCAGAGACAGCATAAGTCTGACAAACTGGAACGTCTATTTACAAAAATCAACCTTCAGCGCGACGCCCGCCTTTCGACATCAGCCCGGCGCCCGCTGGCGCCAGCGCGAATATCAGGAACAAAGCGTATGCCGCCTGGCGCGCGCCCTGCTCTCCTCCGGGATCGGCCAGGCCGCCCAGGTTGGCGACCAGTCCTGCCAGGCTGGAGCCCAGCGCAATGGCATACAGCTGCAAGGTCGTGATGGCCGCAGAAGAAATGTTTTCCTGCCCCTTGGGCGCGGCCTTGAAAATGCGGGTCAGCATATTGGGCCAGCAGAAGCCGATTCCCACCCCCACCAGGAACAAGGGCGCAATCATCGCCCAGACGATGCTTCCGCCAGACCCCCGGGGCATCATCAGCCCCAGCACCGCCAGACCCAGCGCGGACAACCACGGCCCCCAAAGCATCAAAGCGTCAGCCAGGGGCTTTCTGCGCCCCGAGCTGATGAATGAGCCCGTCGTCCAGCCCGCCGACATCAAAACCATCCAGTACCCTGCCCGCAACGGTGACTGCTCATGAATGGGCTGAAGAAAATAAGGAATGTAGATCTCTGTGCAAACACCAATGCTGAGCAGGGCTATACAGGCATACAAGCTGGCCAGTGCCGACCCGCGCTCGTAAGATCCTTCCGGCAGCAGGCGCCGTTTAGCGTGTTTGTCCGCGCGAGCGACGGCAATAGTCAGGGCCACGCCGACCACAATGGACAACAGATTCCATTGCCAGAGCGGCGACAGACTGCCCACCGAGACCAGCAGGACAGTCAGCACCAGCACGGCGATCTTGCCAAATGGCGCAGGCGCGGCACGGCCCCCACCGCGCTGTTTCGCTGAAACCTGCGATATCACCAGCGCCGCCAGCCCGGCGGCAAACGGCAGCATGGCCCAGAACGCCCCACGCCAATAACCTGTCTGGGCAAAGATGCCGCCGATGGCAGGGCCTGCCAGGGTGGCCACCCCCCACATGCTGGAAACCAGCACCATGGCGCGCGACCACAGGCGTTCCTCAAAGAGCAGGCGCACGCAGGAATAGCTCAGCCCCAGCAACAGCCCCCCGCCCAGGCCCTGCACGCTGCGCCCCGCCAGCATCCAGGACATGGAAGGCGCCAGAGCACATGCCATGCTGCCCGCCGAGAAGATGGCAATCGCCCACAGCAGCGCCTGCCTGGGCCCCATGCCCGACAACAGACGGGGCGTCACTGCCGAACCGAAGATCGACGCGGCCACGAACAAGGTCATGTTCCAGGCGTAATAGGACAGCCCGCCGATATCCCTGACCGCCGACGGCAAAATGGTGGTGACCATGTAGACGTTGATCGCGTGTAGCGCGACACCGCCCGCCAACGCCAGCGAGCGCAAGCCGTTGCGGCCTGACAGCAGCTCAGACCAGCCGCCCTGTTTCTGGGTCATTCCCCTGCTCTCTCGTCGTCAGATCATTAATAATGCGGTGGCCGTTCATCTGTTGGCGCAAGCGCCCCGCCCAGGCTGTCTGAATCATCCAGGCGCCTGACCAGCATGCGGCACAAGGCGCGCAATTCGTCCAATTGTCTGCCTTGTTCATAGATTTGCTCGTTCAGGCTTTGCACCGTATCTTCCAGACTGACAAGTTTGAGTTCTATCTCTACAACACGCTGTTCCATTGCTCTATTCGATTGTGGATTCGCACCACCTTGGTCAAAGACTGGGATGAGTGTAATCCCCAATTGGCTCTGGCTTCGCCTAGATCAAGGAAGAGTACCGGCTTTGAGGTAAGCTTTGAGTCTCAATGTTTGATGTTTGTCTGGAGCACGCATGTCATTGTTTCATTTTTCCTCGTTTCGCAGAACACTGCTGGCTACCCTGAGCGCCACATTCCTGGCTGTCGCGCTGACGGCCTGCGGTAAATCTGAAGCCAGCCTGCAGGATGTCAACGGCATTGATCTCTCCGGGGCCACATTCGGTGATGGCTTCCAGCTCAAAGACCCGGACGGCCGCGTGCGCACCCTTGAAGACTTCAAAGGCAAGGTGGTGCTGATGTTCTTCGGTTTCACCCAGTGCCCCGATGTCTGCCCCACCGCCTTGGTGAATGCAACCCAGATCAAATCCCTGATGGGACCAGACGGCGACAACCTGCAGGTGCTGTTCGTTACCGTTGACCCCGAACGCGACACGCCGGAAGTCTTGCGGGAATACACCCAGGCTTTCGACCCAAGCTTCCTTGGCCTGTATGGCGACACCCAGGAAACCGCTGCCGTCGCCAAGGCTTACCGGGTGTATTACGCCAAAGTCCCGACCGGCAATACCTACACCATGGAACACACCGCCCTGACTTATGTCTTCGACCGTGAAGGCACCCTGCGCATGGCTTTGCGCTATGAGCAGACTCCTGAAGAAAGCGTCGAGGATCTCCGCAAGGTCATGGCGCTCAATTAAGGGTTACGCTGTGCTGGCAGGCTGCGGCAAGCCCCTGCTCCACCAACTGCTCAAACGCAGCCACCGGCACCGGCCTGGAATACAGATACCCTTGCGCATAGTCGCACCCCGCCTGCTCCAGCAAGGCGTGCTGCGCTTCATCTTCCACCCCTTCGGCCACCACCTTCAACCCCAGCCTGTGCGCCATGGCAATCATGGCCTGGCATAAGGCCAGGTCGTCGGCATCTGTCGTGATATTGCGCACAAACAGCTGGTCAATCTTGATGAAATCAATATCAAAGCGCTTCAGGTAGGCAAGCGACGAATAGCCCGTGCCGAAGTCGTCCAGTGCCACCTGCACGCCCGCATCGCGGAAGGACAGCAGTTTGCGTTTGATTCCGTCTTCGACCTTCATCAGCACCCTTTCCGTGATTTCCACCACCACTGCAGAGCCTGGCATCCCCTGACTGTTCACACAGGCCAGCCATGCGTCTGGATTAAGGTCTTCGGACATGAGCTGTTCGGGAGAGACATTCACGCTGACCTGGAAATTCCGGCCCACCGACTGACGCCACTTCGCAGCCTGAGCCGCAGCCTGACGGAACACCCAATCGCCAATCGGCACAATCAGGCCGGAGTCTTCAGCCAGAGGAATGAAATCGCCCGGCGGAATCAGACCGCGCTCAGAGTGATGCCAACGAATCAGCGCTTCTGCCTTGCTGATCTTGCGCGTGGACAGCTCGACAATGGGCTGAAAGTAAAGCTCGAATTCATCGCGCTCCTGGGCATGCAACAGATGACGCAGAAGCTCGCGGCGCTCCTGCGCTTCCTGCTGCATGAGCGGAGAGAAGTGGCGATACTGATTGCGGCCTGCGTCCTTGGCGCTATACATGGCGAGATCGGCATTCTGCAGAAGCTCAACCACATTGCTGCCATCGCGCGGATACTGGGTCACGCCCAGACTGGCTGAAACGGTAACGACGTTATGGCGCAGCATATACGGTTCGGCTACTGTCTTGAGAACACGGTGGCAGACATCTTCAATGCCAGAGAGATCGTTGACATGGCTCAGAATCAGGACGAACTCGTCGCCTCCCAGGCGGGCCACCAGATCGTTCTGTCTGATGGCAAGATTCAGCCGCTTGGCCACCTGCTTGAGCAGCTCATCTCCCATGTCATGCCCCAGGGAGTCGTTCACTTCCTTGAACAGGTCGAGATCAAGGTAGATAAGCGCCAGACTATGGCCGGCCCTGTCTGCATGCTCCATGGCCCGCTGCAGTTCATCATGGAACATCTGGCGGTTTGGCAAGGCGGTCAGATGGTCGAAATTTGCCTGCTGCCAGACGGTTTCCTCTTTAAGCCGCTCTGCTGTCACATCGGAGAACACCCCGATGCGGCAGTTCACCGTGCCATCTTCGTTATAGGATGTGTCAATCGTCAGGCGCTCGGCATATTCAGTACCATCCTTGCGACGATTCCAGATGTCGCCTGTCCACTTGCCGGTTTCGAGCAGGCTGCGCCACATGGCCTGGTAAAAAGCGGCATCCTGCCGCCCTGACGACAGCAGACTGATCGGCTGGCCAATGGTTTCTTGCGCTGTATAGCCTGTAATGACGGTAAAGGCCGGGTTGACGTCAATCACTGTGCCGCTGAAATCCGTCACGACCACGGCTTCGCTGGTATTGGCATACACCAGGGCCGCCCGCCGTATGGATGCTTCGGCCTTCTTGCGCTCTGTCACGTTCAGCGCGATGCCGATAATGGCCGGAGCACCATCCAGCACCATGCGCGATGCAAAAACTTCGAGATCCAGGAAAGAACCGTCGCGGTGCCGCGCCCGGGTTTCATAATGAGAAGTGGCAGACCCGCTGCTGCGCTGCCCGTCGTCTGCAGGGGTCTGCTTCCAGCCACCGTTCAGGTCGGCCTCCACCAGCAGGTCGGGCACCGTGAGATTGCTGGCCATTTCTTCGGCCTGGTAGCCGAACATCTGCGCCAGTTTGCTATTCACGTAGCGGAAACGCATATTGCCATCAATGACGAACACGCCCGTCACGGCGTTGCGGGCCAGACCCCGGAACATAGCGCTGGTGCGGTAGAGTTCCTTGCGCTCATATTCGATCGCGTTCATGAGCTCGCCGATTTGCGCGGAAGACTCATTAAGAGCACGCGCCAGCTGGCCGATTTCATCCTCCTGGGCGTGCTGAATCCGTTTGCCGTAATGGCCTTTGGCGAGTTCCCGGCAGTATCGGGCCAGCCGCTGCAGGGGTGCGACAATCTGGGCGCTGATTGCCAGGTAGGCTGCCATCAGCATCAGCGCATTCACCACCAGCAGCGTGTACATGCGGCCCAGCATATCCTGCTGAGTCGCCTGAGTGGCCCCGACAAGATCCTGAATGAGCCGATCGGTGTGCTCAAGCAGGGTGGCGGACGACTCGGCCAATGCCTTCTGTTGCCCGGCAACATCGGCTGGCCCGACCTGACCCGCAGAAGTCAGCATGAGACGGATCTGATTACGATATTGCCGCCAGGCAAGCCAGACGCCCCCCAGAGCAGCATCGTGACTGGCACCCAGAGGGTGAATGACCTCGTTGAATGCTGTGCCGCCGCTGCGCAATACCAGATAGGCTGCTTCGAAGTCGATGAGATCGTGCTCGACGGCCTCGTGGTCGTCGGTCAGGCCGCTGCTGACAGACAGCGTTTCGTAAGCAAGTTTCTGCCCGAGCATGCGCATCTTGCCAGCCACTGTCGCAGTGGCTGCCACACCATTGAATTCCTGTAACATGCGGTGCAAAAGGCCGAGATTCAGGGCGGCCAGCGCCAGCATGCCGATAAACACAATGGCGACCTTCTTGCGAAGGCCCATATCGAGCGCAGCGCGCCAGAGTCTGATCGGCCCTCGCGCAGTCACGTGTTTAGTAGAATCATTGCAAGGTTTCTTTCTGGAAGTATGGTGCGCAACCGGGTTTCCTGCGGGAACGCGCCCATGCC
>JAAZDZ010000495.1 GCA_012512545.1 Alcaligenaceae bacterium
CACGCGGGAATAGCTCAGTTGGTAGAGCGCAACCTTGCCAAGGTTGAGGTCGCCGGTTCGAGACCGGTTTCCCGCTCCAGATTCAAAAAAGGCCCAAACTCCGGTTTGGGCCTTTTTGCGTCTGAGGGACAAGCCCATTCCTATATGGGGTCTGACCCCATTTTCGTCCTTACCTCTCCTGAAACTGACCCGACGCCCTACCCCGCGTGGCTCCTATGTCCGCAGTCGATGCGGCAAAGCTCAAAAATCGGCTATGCGCACGATAACGGCATTATGATTCCTCGTTGGGAAAATAACGGTATGTAATAGTCTAGTCGACGTGAGGGCGAGTCAGATATCGTTCGCGCACGAATGAGGGATGTATGGTTTTGAATCACCCCGGGTTTTGAGGAGGCTCTAATTCTTGAGAGAATGGAGCCATGAGCAATCAGAACAAGTTTTCCCCTGAAGTCCGTGAGCGTGCCGTGCGGTTAGTGCAGGAGCATCGCGCCGAGTACCCCTCATTATGGGCTGCGGCCCAGTCGATTGCCCCCAAGATCGGCTGCTCAACCCATACTTTGTTGAAGTGGGTGCAGCTCCAAGAGGTCGAGGCAGGTATGCGCCGCAGCGCGACGGAGCATCCTGCATGGCAAGCGATAGAGCCCAGTCAGTCCCAGGACGTATCGGGGGTCAGGTGCCGTGACAGCTCCATGCCATCGTATAACGCTCGACCGATGGCAACCACATCGGACTCCTGCCGGTAGATCAGGAAATGCCGGGGCCGACGCACGATGCCGCTGGCAGTACGCCCGCGATCCCGGCTCAGGTGCAAGTGCCAGGAGCGAACTCCCTCACCCAGTTCAGGACGCTCGATGCTGCCCACCCGTTCGGGAGCAGCGGCTATATCGCGCAGCGCGGTGACGACCAGGGCTTCATAGCGGAGGCGCGCCTGCTCACCGAAGTTCTCGTGTGTCCAGGCGAAGATGTCGATCAGGTCGGCTTGCGCCGAAGCAGTCAGGCGGTAAGGTCGCATGAGTCGGTCTGGTCAATCTGAGCGTAGCGCCGCCTGTTGCCCAAGCTGGCCAATGAATGCTTCCAGCCCGGCACCGGCAACATCGGTATAGCGGCCGGTATCAAGGTCGTCCCAGCCCTTGTTGGCCGCATCCCGCAGTGCCTTGAGTTTGGCAGCATCCAGCTGCTCACGCTGCTCGACCAGGCGCAAGCCTTCACGCAGCACTTCGCTGGCGTTCTGATAGCGCCCCGATTGCACCAGCGTTTCGACAAAACTCTGCTGATGTTCGGTGAGTACGACGTTTCGAGTAGGCATGACCCGGCTCCAGATACAGAGAGTCAGTCGAAAGCATAACAGGGTTGGCATACTATGCCAATAAGCCAGCCAGAACGGGTCATGGAATCATTTTACGACGACGCTGCTTCTCACGAGGTTTCTCCAATTCATGATCTATGACCTTGCTGGTGGGCCACAAACGGCACCAGGCGTCAAGCGATGTCACTATTTCAGATTACTCATCGGAAGCAACACCCGGGCCTTGTGCCGGTGGGTACCGATGTCACAGATACTTCTTGAAGCTGCTCGCGGTAATGCACACGGCCACGCCGAGCAGCGCTGGGCAGCAGAATCAGCTGCGGATGCAGCGATATATCACGACGTGCTCACAGTAAAGGGCTGTCGCTGTCTGGTTTTTCCACAGATACTCCACGCCCATAAAACCATTTTGTGATAATGGTTTTATGCTGGTAAAAACCCTTATATTCTGTAAAATATCCATTACAAATAGTATCTATTTATTTGTTTCCGAAATGTTTGTTTCGAATGGATACTGCCTTTGAGGGCCGTGCTGGTGACCCCGTTGTTTCGTTAAAGAGATTTTTTTGTGAAAACTATCATGTTGGTGGATGACTCCGCCACGCTGTTGCTGTCGGTATCCACGATTCTGACCAAAGCCGGTTATCAAGTGGAAAAAGCCTCTAATGCCCAGGAAGGGCTGCGGAAACTCGGCTCTGGCATCAAGGTTGATCTACTGATCACTGATCTGAACATGCCAGGCTTGAACGGAATCGAATTCATCCGGGAAGTGCGCAAGCTGCCGCAGTATCGCTTCATGCCCATTCTTTTCCAGACCACGGAATCACAGCAGGCCAAACGGCTGGAAGCCAAGGCGGCGGGGGCATCTGGCTGGCTGGTCAAGCCGGTGGCTGCTGCCGATCTCATCAACACCATCAAGCTGGTCATGCGTTAATGGGGCCGTATCGGCATGGATGAACTCCACCTGAGTCGCGTAAGAGAGATGAACAGACTGCTGCTGGTTGTGGGCATGGTCTGTATCGGCGTTTTTTTCACCATCTACTATGGGCATGGCTGGTTCGAGGGCTGGTTGCTGCCAGCCCTGGGGTTCCGCTACCCGGTTGGAGCGGCGATAGGCGGTGTTCTTATTACCATCACCACGTTCGCCGCTCAGCGTCTCGTATCGCTGCTGTTCTTCCGTAATTGGCGTTTGGGGGTGGAAACCCGCGCGGCGGCGGCGCGGATCGTCAGCGGCGAGCTGAATCAGGTTCCGCACCTTAACGAGGTGGTGCGCAAGCAGCTTGATTCGGTTATGCAGGAAACCGAGCAAGCCTCTTTCGACATCATGAGCCGCCTGAACAAAATCGATCAGGTGGTCGAAAGGCTGAATAGACTGGTTGAATCCAGTTCCCATGTTTCCCTGGAAATGGTCGCTACCTCCGAGGGGCGGCTGAGCAGGAATCAACAGCTGATCACCAGGCTGAACGAATACATCAGCAGGCGAGTGGAGCAGGCCGAAGCGGATCTTGAGCGCGGCAAGCAGTTCGCAGAGCAGGCGCGTTCCCTGTCAAGCCTGGTCGAGCTGATTCGCGATATTGCCTTTCAGACCAATCTGCTGGCGCTGAATGCCGCTATTGAAGCCGCGCGTGTCGGGGCGGCGGGCCGCGGGTTCGCTGTAGTAGCGGGCGAAGTGCGCCAGCTCTCGCAGGCGACTGACCGCGCAGTAAGGCAGATCAATGATGGCATCCAGGCTGTGGTGGGCTCGATCGAACAGCAATATCAGGAAAACTTCGAGGACAATGATATTGAAGCCGAGCGAGAGGCCCTGCAGAGCTTTTCGGTTCAGCTGAATCAGCTTGGGGGCGATTATCACGAAATTTTGCGGCTGGGTTCCAGCACCATGGAGCAAATCAGCCAATGCAGCCAGGAACTGACCAGCATGTTCATGGACACCCTGGCGAGCATTCAATTCCAGGACGTTACACGTCAGCAGATTGAACACGTGATTCTTGCGCTCACCCGTATGGATGAACATGCACGCCTGCTGGCCAGGCGTTTGTTGGCCGCCGAAACGATGGGTGTGGATAACGATGAGCTGCGCTCCATTACAGAGCACCTGGACGAAATCTACAGTGGTATGTCATGAACGCACAACGCTCCGATCATCAGAGCGCCATGGATAAAAACGGCGCTGATAAGCAGCCGGGCAGGCGCCGCAAAGCAGGCAATGCCGGGCAGGTTCCGGCGGCCTCCTCCGCAGCCGACCCGGCCGCGCCGTCCGCTGCGCCGCCTGTCGGCAGCGAGCCCAAGATCGAGCTGTTCTGATATCCGCCCCGCCACAGGACCGACCCTATGACATCTATTGCCCCGACAAACGCGCCCTCGCAAGCTTCGCGGCTGACCCTGGAAGGTGATCTGACCATCTACGAAGCCAGCCTGCACAAGGCCAGGCTGCAGGCGGCGCTTGAACAGGCCGACGAGGACGGGCTGGAACTGGACCTTTCCAGAGTCGCGGAGATCGACACGGCGGGCCTGCAGATTCTTCTGCTCGCCCGGCGGGAAAGCCAGCGCCTGCAACTGCCTTTGCGGATCACCGGCGTCAGTGGCGCGGTGCGCGACGCAATCGGGTTTTGTCGCCTGGATGCTTTCTTTGGTGAATCTCTTGCGCAATGCGCCGCTGATTGAAGGACGAAAAACGCATGGAAGAAATCCTTAACGTCTTCGGCCAGGAAGCCCGCGAGCAACTCACCGCGATGGAAGACGGCCTGTTGCGCATGGAGCAGGGCGATAGCGATGCCGATCTGCTCAATGCCATCTTTCGTGCCGCTCACACCATCAAAGGCGCCGCCGGGGTGGTGGAGCTGCCGCATATCGAGCATTTCACCCACGTTCTGGAAAACCTGCTGGATCGCCTGCGCAACGATGAAATCAGCG
>JAAZDZ010000496.1 GCA_012512545.1 Alcaligenaceae bacterium
GCTGATACACGGCTCACTGTGCGACCACCGTTACTGGCGCTGGCAGATGCCGGAGTTTGCCAGCCATTTTCGTGTTGTGGCGCCCAGCCTGCCGGGATGCTGGCCGGAGGCAGTCGGCAGCGGGTTTCCGCCAGAAACAGATCATGAGGTGATCAGGCAGGCAGCCCTGGCCGATACTCGTTACAGCATTGAGCGGCATGTTCGCGCCATTGTCGATCTCTGCCGACAGGCCGACACCGCAACCGCCATCCATCTGGTGGGCCATTCACGCGGCGCGCAAGTCGCGCTGGAGGCCGCCCTGGCCATGCCGGGACGCATCAAGCGCCTGGTTCTGGCCGACCCGGGTTTTCCGTTCACCGACGAACCCGCCACCCAACCCATACACGCGCCGATTGCCCGAAAGCTGGGCCACGCGCCTCTGGACGAAGTGATAGGGGAGTTTGTGGACGCAGTGAACGGCGCCGACACCTGGCGCCGAACGGTTTCGTGGTTCAAGGATATTGTGCGGGCCAACGCCTGGACGTTGCTGCCTCAGCTGAATGATATCCACCGGAGCATAGACCGCAGCGCCCTGGCTGAAGCTCTGACTTGCCCGGTGCTGCTGGTGGGCGGCGAATACAGCCCGCGCCGCTACGGCAGCCGTATAGAAGGCTTGATGGAAGCTCTGCCGCAAGCCCGGCACCGGGTGGTGCCGCGAGCGGCTCACGGCATGAATCTCGCCAACGCCCGCTACTTCAACGACGCAGTGCTGGCGTTTCTGCGAGACGAAGAACCTAGCGGCTAGGCAGTTTGCCTGCTACGCCTTCAACGTAGTAGTTCATGCGCGAGAGCGCATCGTCATCCAGCGAGCCGCTTTCCAGAATCACCTTTCCGGTGTTGTCCAGCACAGGCGCATCGAAGGGAGTCAGCGTTCCGTTGATGATTTCCTGCTTTTTTTCCTCGACCAGCGCCAGCACATCTGCCGGTACGGCCGGGCCAAAGCCTTCAACCCGGGCCATGCCTTCCTTCAGGCCGCCCCAGACCATATTGGATTCCCACGTACCATCCAGAACCTGGCGGGCAACATTGGTGAAGTAGTCGCCCCAGTGGTGAGTAACCGCTACCAACTGTGCATTGGGCGCGAAACGGCTCATGTCGGAATGGTAGGCCACCGCATACTTGCCGCGTTCTTCTGCAGCCTGCACCGTTGCGGTGGAGTCGGTGTGATGGGTGACGACATCCGCCCCCTGGCCCAGCAGCGCCAGAGCGGCATCGCGCTCCTTGCCCGGGTCATACCAGCTGTTGGCCCAGATCACGCGCACTTCCGCTTCAGGGTTCACGCTGCGCATGCCGCGCGTGAAGGCGTTAATGCCCTGCAGCACTTCGGGAATCGGGAAAGCCCCCACATAGCCGATGATGTTGCTTTCGGTCATTTTGCCTGCAACGATGCCGGCCAGATAGCGGGCTTCGTAGAAGCGGGAGTTGGTCACGCCTACGTTGTCGGCGGTCTTGTAGCCGGTGGAATGAATAAAGGTGACGTCCGGGAACTGCCTGGCCACCTTGAGCGTGGGGTTCATATAGCCGAA
Organism: Alcaligenaceae bacterium; assembly: GCA_012512545.1. GTDB lineage: Bacteria > Pseudomonadota > Gammaproteobacteria > Burkholderiales > Burkholderiaceae_B > Yanghanlia. The sequence continues at coordinate 1,566 of JAAZDZ010000496.1, forward strand.
AGAGGTCGTGAAGATCAGCTTGTTGCCCTGCTGTGCAAGATCGCGAATCACACGCTCGGCATCGGCGCCTTCAGGTACGTCTTCCACATACTGGGTTTCGACTTTGTCGCCCAGGGCTTCGACCAGTTCACGGCGGCCGACTTCCTGCTGCCAGCTCCAGCCTGCTTCACCAATGGGGCTGACATAGACAAAGCCTACCTTCAAGGGCGTTTCCTGAGCCTGCGCCACGGCGGTCGTGCCCGCGCTCAGTGTCAGCACCAGCGCAGCGGCGCTCAAGGCATTGCGTACAAAATTTCCAGACATGATGTCCTTCCTTAAATGTTGGGATTGAAATGCTTGCCCAGCGACGCCGGCATATTCAGGCGAATCCAGCTGGCATTACGCGATATCAGCACCAGTACCACGATGGTGGCAATATACGGCAACATGGAAAGCAGCTGCGAAGCGATGGGCACGCCCAACGCCTGCATGTGGTAGGTAAGAATGGTGATACCGCCAAACAGATAGGCGCCCATCAGCACCCGGACAGGGCGCCAGGTAGCAAATGCCACCAGCGCCAGCGCAATCCAGCCGCGACCGGCCACCATGCCTTCCACCCACAAGGGCGTGTATACCAGAGACATGAAGGCGCCGGCCAGCCCGCAGCACAGGCCGCCGAACAGCACTGCGGCCAATCGGATGCCGCGCACGTTATAGCCCAGCGAATGCGCCGAGGATGGCGATTCGCCCACTGCCCGCAGCACCAGCCCGGCACGCGTGCGGCCCAGAAACCAGGCAATCGCCGCGCACAGCAGCAGCGAGCCATATACCATGGGGTGATGGCTGAAAAAAGCCTGGCCCAGTACCGGAACATCTTTCAGGACAGGCAGGGCAAACTGCTGAGGCAACAGGCTTTCACCCGCGTAAGGCAGGCCCACATAGGCGGACGCCCCCACGCCGAACAACGACAGGGCCAGCCCGGTAGCCACTTGGTTGGCGCCCAGCCAGATGGTCAGCCATGAGAAAAAACCCGCCATCAGCATGGCCACCACGGCGCCCGCGACAAAGCCCAGGAAGAAACTGCCTGTGCCCACCGTGGTCGCGAAAGCGGCAATCGCGCCCATCAGCATCATGCCTTCCGAGCCCAGGTTGATGACGCCGCTGCGTTCATTCATCAGCAGCCCCAGGCCCGCCAGCATCAGCGGCGTGCCCGCGACAATCGCGGAAGCGATCAGGGGAGCCAGAGCATCCATCAGCGTCTCCACCTCAAGCGGTTATGGATCAGGACATCGCAGGCCAGCAGGGCGAACAGCAGTATGCCCTGGAAAATGCCGGTAATCGCGCTGGGCATGCCCAGCCGGCTTTGGGAAAGTTCGCCCCCAATGTAGAGCAAAGCCATGATGAAACTGGAGAAGATCACGCCCAGCGGATGCAGGCGCCCTACAAACGCCACGATGATTGCGGCAAAACCGTATCCCGGTGAAATGGAAGGCGTCAGCTGACCAATAGGGCCCATGGCTTCGATGGCGCCTGCCAGCCCGGCCAGTCCGCCCGACACCAGCAGACAGATCCAAAGCGAACTGCGTGACGAAAAACCGGCATAGCGCGCAGCCATGGGAGCGATTCCCCCCACTTGCAGTTTGAACCCTGAAAAACTACGCGACAAATACAGCCAGCCCAGCACTGCCGCCAGCAGCGCCAGCACGATGCCAATATGCAGGCGTGTGCCAGGAATGACGATGGGCAACAGCCAGCCATCGGAAAACAGCCGCGACTGCGGGAAGCCAAAACCATCCGGGTCCATCAGCGCGCCGTGCATCAGATAGCTGAGCAGCAGCTCGGCCACATAGACCAACATCAGCGAGACGAGGATTTCGTTGGCGTTGAAACGGTCGCGCAGCACGGCGGTAATGGCTGCCCAGGCCATGCCCCCGGCAACGCCAGCCAGCAGAGCCAGTGAAATCAGCCAGAAACCGCCATTGGCGTCGTCATCC
>JAAZDZ010000045.1 GCA_012512545.1 Alcaligenaceae bacterium
CGGGTGTTCGACACCATGCTGGGCGCCATACTGGGCATTGTTTTCGCCGTGATCTTTTCCTCTTTCGATGATCGCCGCCATCTGGCGCGGCTGCAGCGCGAACAGCGGACAGGTGTGGGGAAATAAAAAGCCACGCATGCGGGACATGCGTGGCCTAGCTGCGGGCGGCTGCCGTTACAGATAGCGGGAAACCGCGTGAATGATCAGCCCCACGAGGCCGCCCACGATGGCGCCGTTGATGCGTATGTACTGGAGTTCGGTGCCGATGTTCAGTTCCAGCTTATCCACCAGTTCGCTTTCATTCCATTCCTTCATTTTTTCGGCGATGAACTGGCCCAGGCGATGGCGGTAGCGGTCTGCCCACCGCGGCACCTGTTCGCGGACACGCTGGTTCACCCATTGCTGCATGGCGGCGTCCTGTTCCAGCACTTCGCCGAAACGGCTGATCTGCCTGGCCAGAAAGGCTTGCAGGCGCGAATGCTCTGAATTCAGGTCGGCAAAGGCGGCATTGCGCCATTCGCGCCATACATCGTCAACGTAACGGTAAAGCGCAGGGTGCTGGGCCAGTTTCTGGGTCAGTTGTTCGAGGCGCCAGCGGTAGTCGGGGTCGGTCTGCAGCTTGTTGATGAATTCTTGCAGCCAGTCATCGAAATGGCGGCGCAGTGGGTGGTCGGGGTTCTGTTCAACCTCTTCCAGCAGCTCGGCCAGCGTGCGGGCGGTGAATTCTCCCCCTTTGGTGCCCGCCCAGTGCTTCAGGCGCTGAAAATAGAAGGGCAGTTTTTCAGCGAATATTACATTCAGGGACTGCTGCAGCTCCGGGCGCTTGAGCTGCCCGGCGCCGTAGCGCAGCAGCAGGTCCAGGACTTCCTGATGGCGGCCGCTGCGGGTCAGACTGGCCAGAATCCGGCCCGCCAGTGCGGCCAGGTCGGTGCTGAGCACATGGCGGGATACGCTGCGTTGCAGGTAGGCGCGCACTTCGTTTTCATTGAACAGGCCGCCCGCATTGCGCAAGCCAGTGTGCAGCCATATCGCCACGCGCCCCGCATTGTCGGCATGGCGCAGCCAGCGGGCCGCGCGCCTGGCCGGGTCCACGGTGTCAATTACATGAGTGATGCGCTCGTTGGAGAAAAATTCCCCTTGAATGAATTCGCCCAGGTTGTCGGCGATGCGATCCTTCTTGCGGGGGATGATGGCCGTGTGCGGCAGGCGCTTGAGACCGAGCGGGTGGCGAAACAGGGCGACGACGGCGTACCAGTCGGCCAGCGCGCCCACCATGGCGGCTTCGGAAAAAGCCGCTACCCAGGCCAGGGAAGCATGCAGGTGGCCGTAATGTGTAGCCAATACATATACAACAGCGAACAGGGCCAGCAGGCCGGTGGCACGGCGGCGTGCGTTACGGAGTTTGCGGCGCTTGAGTTCGGTGTCCGCCATATGCGTTTTTAAAGCATCTGGCCGAGAAAGGCGCGGGTTCGCTCGTGCTTGGGGGCGCGGAAGAATTCTGCGGATTCAGCCGTTTCCACTACGCGGCCATCATCCATGAAGATGACCCGGTGGGCCACTTCGCGGGCAAACCCCATTTCATGAGTGACGACCAGCATGGTCATGTGTTCTTCTGCCAGCTGGCGCATGGTGCGCAGCACTTCCACGGTGAGCTCGGGGTCGAGCGCGGAAGTCGGTTCGTCGAACAGCATGATGTCCGGCTCCATGGCCAGGGCGCGGGCAATGGCCACCCGCTGCTTCTGGCCGCCCGAAAGCCTGCCGGGGTAGTTGTCGCGCTTGGCCAGCAGGCCCACTTTCTTCAGCAGGGCCTCTGCCTTGGGAATGGCGACGTTCTTGGATTGGCGTTTGACGGTGATGGGCGCTTCAATGATGTTTTGCAGCACCGTCATGTGCGGAAACAAATTGAACGACTGGAACACCATGCCCATCTTGCGGCAGATGCGGCGCACTTCTGAGTCGCTGGCATAACGGCTGGGGCCGGAGGTGGCAGACGTGGCCAGCGGTTCGCCTTCCACTGTGATACTGCCGCCGTCGATGATTTCCAGATGGTTCAGACAGCGTAGAAAAGTGCTTTTCCCAGAACCCGAAGGGCCGATGATGGCGACGACTTCACCCTTGCGCAGCGTGAGAGAGACACCGTTGAGCACAAGGTTGCTGCCGAAGGATTTGGTAATGCCATCGGCTTCGATCATGATTTCGCGCGGGTCGGCCACAGGGGCGGCAGTCGCGCTATTCGTCGAATTTGGCATAGCGTTTTTCCATGCGCTGGAAGAACCAGGTCAGCACCAGCGTCATGGCCAGGTAAAAAATAGCGGCGACCAGAAATGGAGTGGTGGTGAAGTCGCGCTGCACAATGCCCCGCGCCGTGCGCAGAATGTCGTTGAGCGCCAGTACGTAAATGAGGGAGGTATCCTTCACCAGCGTAATGGTTTCATTGCTCATGGGCGGCAGCACGTTGCGCACCATTTGCGGCAGCACGATGCGCCGCAGGGTCTGCAGATAATTCAGGCCCAGCACCTTGCTGCCTTCATACTGGCCGCGATCCACCGACTGAATGCCGGCGCGGAAGATTTCAGCGAAATAGGCGGCGTAGTTCAGGGCAAAGGCCACAATGGCTGCCGGAAAATCGGGCAGCCGGATGCCGATGACCGGCACAAAGGGCAGGGCGAAATACACAAACAGCAGCTGCAACATGAGCGGCGTGCCGCGCATCAGCCATATATAGCCGTTTACGAGGTTGCTGAGCAGCCGCCAGCTTGAGAGCCGGGCAAGCGCAAGCGCCAGCCCCAGCGGGACGGACAGGACCAGGGTAATGAAGAAGAGCGAAAGCGTGACTTTCGCGCCTTCTGCCATCGGCCCGATCAGGGAAAGAGCGTAATCCATGCTGAGGCGGCGGTTATGCGCAGGTTTCTGTTCTTATTTGATGATGTCGGTGCCAAACCATTCGGTGGCGATGCGGCCGGCGGAGCCATCTGCCTTCATTTCATCCAGCACTTTGTCCAGCTGCGCGTGCAGTTCGGTGTCTTCCAGGTGGACGCCTACGCCGTAGTCTTCAGTGCCGAAGTTCTCTTCGAGAACGCGGTACTCGCCTTCGCGCTTGTCAGCCAGGTAGCGACCGACGACTTCATCCAGCACCACGGCGTTCAGGCGGCCTGCGGACAGGTCCATGAGAGCAGTGACGTTGTCGCCGAAGGTCTTGAGTTCCTTGAAGCTTTCAAAGACTTCGGTTTCTTTCTGGATGGCGTCAATGGCGCTGCTGCCTTCCTGAGCACCAACGACCTGACCGGCGAGATCAGCCTTGGTCTGGATGTCGGAGGCTTCGGCAACCACGATGATCTGATGGTTGGCCATGTAAGGCTTGGTGAACAGAATATGCTTCTTGCGCTCTTCGGTGATGGTCAGACCATTCCACAGGACATCAACACGTTTGCCGTGCAGCTCTGCTTCCTTGGCGCTCCAGTCGATGGGCTTGAATTC
>JAAZDZ010000497.1 GCA_012512545.1 Alcaligenaceae bacterium
CGATGACCGCTATCTGTTTCTGGAAGCCCTGCTGTCCGCACGCGAGCGTTTTTCTGTGTCGTGGGTGGGCTGCAGCATTGTGGACAACACCGAACAGCCGCCTTCTGTGCTGGTGGGGCAGTTGCGCGAGCATCTGAGCGCTGTCTGGCATGCTGCCGATGGCGGCGATGTGCTGACGCAAATCACGGTGCGCCACCCCTTGCAAGCCTTCAGCCCGCAGTATTTCCACAATGCCTCGCCACAGGCCAGGCTGTTCACTTTCGGCGCGGAATGGCGCAGCCCCGAGGCGCAGCAGAATGCGGCAGCGGCCCATCAACCTGACACCCTTGAACCGCTCAAACGCGATGAACCCCTGTCGTTTGCCGAGTTGAAAGCCTTTCTGGAACACCCTGTGCGGGAATTCTTCAGGCAAAGGCTGCAGGTCAGATACGAAGAAGGCGAAATCCTGGCCGACCAGGAAACCTTTGTGGCCGACGGCCTGGATAACTGGGTACTACACAACACCTTGATTCAGGCCGCGCGCAAGCCGCTGCAGATGGGCAGCGACCCCTGGGGCGTCTGCGAAACCGAACTGGCCCGCATGCAGCGCAGTGGTGCGCTGGCATTCGGCGGGGCAGGCAGGTTGCAGGTTGAGCGGGCGCGCGAACTCTTGCGGCCCATGCTGGATGACTATCGCCAGCAACTGGGCGCATGGCCGCAGGTGCTGGATGAATCTCTGGAACTGCGTCACGAATGCGCCGGAACGCCGGGAGTGTCGGGCTGGCTGCATGGCTTGCGGGGTAATGAACAGGGCGGTTTGCTGCGTATGGAAATGCAGGCCACGCAATTGACCAGCGGCCGGGCTCAACAATGGCGGGACGAAAAGCTGGTGGGCTATTGGGTGGAACACCTGGCCGCCAACAGCATGGGGCTGCCATTGACTACCCTGGTGCTGAGCCCGGCTGGCACGGCGCGCCTGGAGCCGCTGGAAGCGCGTCAGGCCGCCGCCTGGCTGAATGTCGTGCTGCAAGCCTGGGTGGAAGGCATGCGCCGCCCCTTGCCCATCAAGGCTGAATTCGCCCGGCCTGTGCTGACCGCCGCGCCCCCTGGCGGGGTGAATCCCGACGACGCATCCGCCTGGCAGGAATTGCTGACTTCGGAAAAACTGATCTCCCAGGTGAGCGCCTGCTACGACGCAAGCTGGAATCAGCCCGGCAGGCGCGATGCCTTGTACGAAGCACGCGCCTATCCCGACTTTGACGCTTTGTTCGCGGATGGCGAACTGGTGAAATGGGCTTTGGCGCTGTATGGGCCGATGTTTATCGCTTTGCGTGCCAAGGAGGCGGAATGACAGCAAGGAACGAAGCCGCCATGGTGCCGCTGGATGCGTTGAGCTTTCCCCTGTGGGGCAGCCAGCTGATAGAAGCCAGCGCCGGAACAGGAAAAACCTACACCATTGCCAGCCTTTATGTCAGGCTGGTGCTGGGCCACGGCGCCTTGCCCGGCCAGCGCCCGCTGACGCCGCCCGACATCCTGGTGGTGACGTTTACGCGCGCCGCCACCCAGGAGCTGCGCGACCGTATCCGCAAGCGTCTGAACGAAGCCGCCGCCTGTTTTCTGGGGGACAGCGAAGGCGACGAATTTCTATGCGGCCTGCGCGATGAATACGAGCCCGCACACTGGCCCGGTTGCGCCCGGCAATTGCGCATTGCTGCGGAATGGATGGACGATGCGGCGGTTTCAACCATTGACGCCTGGTGCTATCGCATGCTGCGCGAACACGCGTTCGACAGCGCCAGCCTGTTCGATGTGGAAATGGATGTCAACGGCGGGGAACGGGCGGCAGAAGCCACAGCCGACTACTGGCGGCTTTATATTGCGCCGCTTGCCCCGGACGACCTCGGGCGCGTTCTGCAGGCGATTGCCGCGCAGATGTCCGATAAACGCAATGCGGCCAATTGCGATGCGCTGGCGGATATTCTGCATCGCCGCTGGCTGGCCCAGGCGCCTTCCTATGCCGACGACACCCCGGCGCCTGCGGATATCCTGGCAGCCCTGAAGCAGCGCAGCGCCGCCTGCAAAGCGCCCTGGCGGCAATGGGTGCCCGAACTGCGCGAATTGCTGCAGGCGGCCTACGACGACAATCTGTTCCATAAGAACAGGCTCAGGGTGAATAGCTGGCAGGGCTGGCTCGACAAATTGCAGGAATGGGCGGACGACCCGCATTCCAGGCTGCCTTTCGATACCAGCGTGGCTGCGTGGTGGCGTCTGACACCGGGCGGGCTGGCGGAAGTCTGGAAAGATGGCACGCCGCCTGAACACCCCGGTTTCCAGGCTATGGAAAGCCTGCTTCAGGAAATCGAGGCACTGGATGCCGACCTTGCGAGAATTTTTCCGCATGCGGCGCGCTGGGTAGCGCAGCGCGTGGCCGAATTACGGCGGCAGCGGGCCATGCTGGATTTCAATGGCTTGCTGGAACAGCTTGATGGCGCTTTGCGTGGCCCCAATGGCGTGCGCCTGGCCGATCTTATCCGTCAGCAGTTTCCGGCGGCGCTGATTGATGAATTCCAGGATACCAATCCGATTCAGTACCGGATTTTTGATTGTATCTATAATATAGATACAAATCGTGAGGATGCTCTGCTGGCTCTGATCGGAGACCCCAAGCAGGCCATCTACCGTTTCCGGGGGGCTGATATTCACGCCTATCTGGCGGCACGGAGGGCCTGCGCGGGCCGCATTCATACCCTGGGCAGCAATTATCGTTCGTCAGCGGCCATGGTGGGGGCGGTCAACCATCTTTTCAGGGCGGCTGAGCAGGCCCGCAGGAAAGGCGCGTTTCTTTTCCGCCAGGGCGGGGCCGATGCCTCAGCGCCCGAGGACAATCCCGTGCCTTTTCTGCCAGTGGAGGCTGCCGCCGACCCTGGCGAATGGTGGGTGGACGGCCAGCAGGCCGGAGCGCTCAGCATCTGGTGCGATACCCGTTATGACAAGCGCGGCGCTTGCGCCGAGGCTGTGGCCGCAGCCTGCGCCTCGGAAATCCTGCGCTTGCTGCAGTTGGGCGCACAGGAACGGGCGGGTTTTCGCAAGAATGGAGAGTTCCGCGCCCTGCAATCCAGCGATATCGCCATTCTGGTGAATAACCGCACGGAAGCCGGCCGGCTGCGCGACGAGCTTGGCAGCCGCGGCATACGCAGCGTGTATCTGTCGGATGACAGTTCCGTTTACCACAGCGAGGCCGCCGCCGATGTGCTGGCCTGGCTGCGCGCCTGCGCCGAGCCGGAAAACGGCGGCTATGTGCGGGCCGCGCTGGCCACCGCCGCTTTGGGCAAGAACTGGAGCGAGCTGGATGCCTTCGTGCGCGATGAAGTCCGCTGGGAAGCCATGCTGGAGCGCTTTGCGGGCTACAAGGAGCAATGGCGCAAACGCGGGGTGCTGCCCATGCTGCGCAGCTATATGCACGATTTCGGCGTACCGGCCCGCCTGTTCGCCCAGCAGGATGCGGGCGGCCAGGAAGGCGAACGCCAGTTGACGGATTTACTGCACCTGGCCGAACTTCTGCAGGCTGCTTCCACCAGCCACGATGGCGAACATGCCCTGATCCGTCACCTTGAGGAATGCATTGAAGAAGGCGGGCAGGCCAGCGTCGATGGCGATGCTTCGCGGCTGCGGCTGGAAAGCGATGCGGGCCTGGTGCAGATTGTGACGGTGCATAAATCCAAGGGCCTGGAATATCCCCTGGTGTTCTATCCCTACGCCTATCATTGCCGCCCCGAAATTGCGCTGGAACTGCCTGCAGCCTGGCATGACGAAACAGGCGGCCAGCGGGTACTGGCCAATCTGGAGGATGCCACGGATGCGCAGCGCCAGAAAATTCTGGCCAGCCGCGAACATGAGCGCCTGGCTGAAGACATGCGCAAGCTGTATGTGGCGCTGACGCGGGCGCGCCACGCCACCTGGGTGGCGCTGGCGCCTGTTGATCTTCTGGGCAGCTCGGCCATGGGGTATCTGCTGGGCGGGTCTGATGCCTGCAGCGCCGATACGCTGCAGGACAGTCTGGCCGGACTGGTGGGCGACAGCAGCGATATTTCCGTTGCCGACTTTCCGCAGACTCTGGAAGGGCGCTATCAGCATGGAGATCCAACAGCCTTCGATCCGGTCTGGCGCAGCATGAGCCGCCGCGTTGAACAGCGCTGGTCCTTAAGCAGTTATTCGTCTTTGAGCCGCCTGGCGGTCGAACGTTTTGAGCACGCCGCCGCTCTGCATCCCGATATCGCCAATCTGGCTTTGCCCGATGAAGCCCGTCTGGAAACTTTTCTGGAAGGCTGGCTGGCGGAAGCGGCTGTACAAGAGGCCACTGACCTCCAGGCAGAATGGCAACCGGATGCCGATGCAGTGGCTCAGGCCACAGGCATGCACGCCTTTCCCAAGGGCGCCACGGCGGGCAGCCTGTTGCACGACCTGCTGGAATGGGTATTCAAAAAAGGGGTGCGCCAGGCGCTGGCAGATCACACTGCCTTGCGCGCGGAAGTGGAACGGCGCTGCCACAGTCGCGGCTGGCAGGCGCATACGGATGTGGTGGCGGACTGGCTGCAGGGCTTTTTCACCCATTCATTTCAACTGGCGTTGCCGGGCGGGCAGGCGGCGGGCGATCTCGTGCTGGCCGACCTGGCTGTCGCCTTACCCGAAATGGAATTCTGGTTTGGCGTCAGGGATGCCGATCTGCCCTTGCTGGATGCCGTCGTCACCCGCCACTTTGTGGCGGGGCGGCCACGGGCTGTCATTGCCGCAGGGCGTTTGAACGGCATGTTGCGGGGGTTTGTGGATCTTGTCTTTGAGCATGAAGGCCGCTACTACGTGGCGGATTACAAATCCAACTGGCTGGGCGCCACCCGCCTGGCTTATGACGGGCAAGCGATTGCGGACGCCATTCTTGAGCATCGCTACGATCTGCAATCCGCCATCTACCTGTTTGCCCTGCATCGCCTGTTGAAATCCCGCCTGGGAGATCGTTACGACTACGAACAGCACGTTGGCGGCGCACTGGTGTTTTTTGTGCGCGGCATTCATTCGCCCAGCCAGGGGCTGCATATCGAGCGGCCGCCTCTGGCCGTTATTGAACAGATGGAATCCCTGTTTTCAGGCATGCAGGAAGGAGTGCCCCCATGCAATTGACACTTGGCCTGCCTGAAGGCGCCCAACCGCTGGCCACCCGCCATCCTCTGCTGCAC
>JAAZDZ010000498.1 GCA_012512545.1 Alcaligenaceae bacterium
GCCATACACCAGGCATTCCGGAGCCAGCGCATGAGCGGAAAGCAAAGAACCCGCCAGCAACCCCCCGCCGCCCAAGGGCACGAACAGGGCATCCAGGCCACCCACGTCTTCCAGCAGTTCCATGGCGACCGTGCCCTGCCCGGCAATCACATCAGCATGGTCGAATGGCGGAATCAAAGTCAGCCCTTCTTTTTCGACCAGCGCCTGCGCCACCTGCTCGCGGTCTTCTGTTTCGCGATCGTAGGAAATGATGCGCGCGCCATAGCTGGCTGCCGCATTGCGTTTGGCCTTGGGGGCGTTCAGCGGCATGACAATGGTGGCTGTCACGCCCAATGGCCGGGCGGCGCGGGCGATGGCCTGACCGTGGTTGCCGGAAGAATAGGCCACTACGCCCGCCGCGCGCTCGGCCTTGCTCAGCCTGGCGATGGCGTTGTATGCGCCACGGAACTTAAAGGCGCCTACCCGCTGCAGGTTTTCGCATTTGAAGAAAACCTCGGCGTCCAGACGGCCGTTAAGGGTCTGGGAGGTCAGTACGGGAGTGCGGTGCACGACATTCCGCAGACGATCAGCAGCTTCCTGAATATCCTGAAATTTAGGCAAAGCAAGGGTCATTCCTGTTTCCGCTCCAACTTATAAACTACCGTCATGATATATGAAGGATTGGTGAAACCTGCCTTGCCAGCCATTTTCAGCGTTTCCGCCCGCGTTCTATACTAGAGTCCTGTTGTCCTGTTCCACAGCCAATGCGTACCGCCCGACTCAATTTAAAGGCCCTTCAAGGTCTCTTCCTGTAAACATAAACAGCTGCTTTCATGGCCATACATTCCGACGCCCTGGCGCCTGCGGCCCAGCCCGAGCGCATCGTCACCCCCCAGAGCGCTTCGCCCAACGAAGACTCCATAGAACGCGCCCTGCGCCCGCGCGCCCTGCAGGAATACATCGGGCAACAACGGGTGCGCGAACAGCTTGAGATCTTCATCCAGGCCGCGCGTGCACGCCAGGAAGCGCTTGACCACGTGCTGCTGTTCGGCCCCCCCGGCCTGGGCAAGACCACCCTGGCTCACATCGTCGCTCACGAAATGGGCGTGCAATTGCGCCAGACATCCGGCCCGGTGCTGGAGCGCCCCGGCGATCTCGCCGCCCTGCTTACCAATCTCGAAAAAAATGATGTGCTGTTCATTGATGAAATCCACCGGCTGTCGCCTGTTGTAGAGGAAATCCTCTACCCCGCGCTGGAAGATTTCCAGATTGACATCATGATTGGCGAAGGCCCGGCGGCGCGCAGCGTAAAAATTGATCTGCAGCCCTTCACCCTGGTGGGGGCCACCACGCGGGCAGGCATGCTCACCAACCCCCTGCGCGACCGCTTCGGCATTGTTTCGCGGCTGGAATTCTATTCTGCCAAAGATCTCGCTCATATTGTGGAACGCAGCGCCCGGCTGCTGAATGCGGGCGCCAGCCAGGAAGGTGCCGCCGAAATCGCCCGCCGTTCGCGCGGCACGCCGCGCATTGCCAATCGCCTGCTGCGCCGCGTGCGCGATTACGCCGAGGTCAAGGCTCAGGGCCGCATTGAATGA
>JAAZDZ010000499.1 GCA_012512545.1 Alcaligenaceae bacterium
CGCTTTGGGGTTTCTGAAGGCATGGTGCTGGCCGCCAGCCATGCCGACGAAAAAGTCCACCCCGGCATTTATGTACTGCACCCCTGGCCGGGCGCCCAGCCGGGCATGCGCATCAGTTAAGCCTGCCGACATGCCAAAATCACAAGATTCGCTGCCGCTGCAAAGCGACCAGGGGCCTGGCGCCAGTGAGCGGCAGGCGGCCGCCTTGCGCAGCACCCTGGTCAGCGTAGTCGTCAACAGCCTGTTGTCCATCGGCCAGTTCTTCATCGGCATCCTGGCTAATTCCGCCGCCCTGGTGGCGGATGCCATTCATTCGTTGTCGGATCTGCTGTCGGATTTCATCGTCCTGGTGGCAAACAAGCACAGCGCCAAAGCGCCTGATGCCCAGCACCCTTACGGGCATCACCGCTTTGAAACGGCTGCCTCGCTGGCGATTGGCGTGCTGCTTATCGTTGTGGGGCTGAGCATGTTGTGGTCGGGCTACCCCAAGCTCACCGCGCCCGAAGCGCTGCCGCCCGTACACAAAGTGGCACTGGTAGCCGCCCTCTTTACCCTGCTGGCCAAGGAATTGCTGTTCCGCTATCTGCTGCGCGTAGGGGAACGCGTGCGCTCCACCATGCTGATTGCCAATGCCTGGCATGCCCGTTCAGATGCAGCTTCCTCGCTGATGGTGGCCATCGGCATTGGTGCCAGCCTGGCCGGTTTCCCCCTGGCTGACCCGCTGGCGGCGCTGATTGTCGGCCTGATGATCACCCGCATGGGCTGGAAATTCTTCATCGAAGCTTTCAACGATCTCATGGACAGCAGTGTCGATGCCGAGACCGAAACGCGCATACGCGCCCTGTTGCTGGACACGCCCGGCGTGCTGGGTATACATGGCCTGAAAACGCGCAAAATGGGAGACATGATCTGGGTAGAGGTCGATCTTGAAATGGATGGCAGCCTGACCATCCGCGCAGGCCACGAGATTGCTGCCGAAGCCCGGCGCAGGGTCATGCTGCAGGAAGCCGTGCTGGATGTCATGACCCACTTCGACCCGATTTCCGTGAGCCCTGAGGCGTAAACCGGCCCGGCGTGACGCCAAAGAACTGGCGAAATGCAGCGATGAAAGACGATGTGGATTCATAGCCGCAACCCAGCGCCACATCCGTCACGCTGTCGCCGCGTTCCAGCAGCGGGAGGGCCCGCAACAGCCGGGCTCGCAAGCGCCAGCGCCGCATGTTCAAACCCGTCTGTTGCAGAAACTGCCGCTCCAGCGTGCGCACCGATACCTTTGATTGAGCGCTCCATTCATCCATGCGCAGGGGCTGCTGCGGGGCGGCAAGAATGACACTGCAGATATCGCGCAAACCGGGCTCTGCAGGCCAGGGCAGTGAAAACGCCTCGCGAGGCGCCTCGCAGACCAGATCCAGCATGACATCCACCAACCGGCCCTGCGCGCCTTCTTCATCATATTCGGCAGGCAGTCGTGAAAAGTGCCGGATCATCTCGCGCAGCAGGCCCGACACAGCCAGCACCTGACAGTTGTCGCCTGCTGCGGGCATGGCGTCCGTTGCGATATACAGGCTGCGCATTTCCGTGCCAGGAGAATTGAAGACCGCGTGCTCGACGCTGGGCGGCACAAGAATGGCCCATTGCGGCGGCGCCAGAAACCAGCCTTCGGCGGTACGAATCTGCAGCACGCCCCGGCTGGCATACGACAGCTGTATCCAGGGGTGGCTGTGAGGCTGTGTCGCCTTGGGCTGCGCGATGTCCTCCACGCGGGCATACACCGGCCTGGGCAAATCGTGCAGCGTCGGCACACTCCGATAACGAAGGGGGTGCGGGCTTGTCGTTTCAGCGATATTCATATGCGCTATATCGTTAGCACGTAAAACTTCAGCATACTAAAGTGTACGCTTCTCCATCCAGCCAGGTTTCACCATGCGGCGCCCCCGTTTCATACCCGACAACTTCACACTCATCCTGATTGGCCTGGTCGTGCTGGCCAGCGTGCTGCCCGTGCGGGGCGCCGCCGTACCGGTGGGCGACCTGCTCACCAATCTGGCTATCGGGCTGCTGTTCTTTCTGCATGGCGCCAAGCTGTCCACCCAGGCTGTGATTGGCGGCCTGTCGCACTGGCGCCTGCACGGGCTGGTATTCGCCTGCACGTTTCTGCTGTTTCCTGCTCTGGGACTGGCACTCAGGCCAATGCTGGAACCCATGATCGGCACGGATCTCTACATTGGCATGCTGTTTCTCTGCGCCCTGCCCGCCACCGTGCAATCCGCCATCGCCTTCACTTCGATCGCGCGCGGCAATGTGGCCGCCGCCATCTGCTCAGCGGCCACTTCCAGCCTGCTCGGCATTTTCATCACTCCCGTTCTGGTGCTGTTCATGCTGGGCACAGCGGTGCAGAGCATGCCTGTGGGCGAGGCCATCGGCAATATCACCCTGCAATTGCTGGTGCCCTTTGTGGCCGGTCAGATCTCCCGCCCCTGGATAGGCAACTGGGTGAACCGCAACAAAGCATGGCTGAAATTCGTTGATCAGGGCTCCATCTACCTGGTGATCTACACGGCCTTCAGCCGCGCCGTTGTTGAAGGTATCTGGAACCAGTTGCCGCTGTGGCAACTGATCACCCTGACTCTGGCCTGCTGCCTGTTGCTGGCCCTGGTGCTGTTCCTCGTGCACCTGCTGGCAAAAAAGCTGGGGTTCAGCATTGAGGACCGCATTACGATATTGTTCGCAGGTTCCAAAAAAAGCCTGGCTACGGGCGTGCCCATGGCCCAGGTGATTTTCAGCGGCGCCTCCATGGGCACCCTGCTGCTGCCCCTGATGATCTTCCACCAGATACAGCTCATGGTCTGCGCCGTACTCGCCAAGCGTTACGGACAGCGCCCCATTTTTGAACCGGAAGGAAATCATGACTCATTTCACTACCCGACCTGAAATCACTGGTACGTTTGGCGTCGCGGCTTCGACGCACTGGCTGGCATCGCAGACCGCCATGAGCGTTCTGGAGCGCGGCGGCAACGCCTTTGATGCCGCCACCGCAGCAGGCTTTGTTCTGCAAGTGGTTGAACCCCACCTGAACGGCGCCGGTGGCGAAGTGCCTATTCTGCTCTGGAGCGAAAAGGATAAAAAGGTCCGCGCCATCTCTGGCCAGGGCCCTGCACCGGCAGAGGCTTCGGCTGCCGCCTTCCGTCGCCTGGGTCTGGAGCAAGTGCCTGGAATTGGTCTGCTGCCCGCCACCGTACCGGGTGCCTTCGGCGGCTGGCTCACCATGCTGCGCGACTACGGCACCTGGCCGCTGGCCGATGTCCTGGCGCCCGCCATCGAGTATGCCCGCAACGGTTTTCCACTGATCGCGCGCGGCGTCCAAGCCATTTACGCGGTGCAGGATCTATTCCGCGAACACTGGCACAGCTCGGCTGACATCTGGCTGCCGGACGGCAAAGTCCCCCGCCCCGGCGCCCTGTTCCGCCTGCCTGGCCTGGCCAACACCTATGAGCGCGTGCTGCGCACCGCGCAGGCCGAAGGCGGCAGCCGTACCGAAGTGATTGATGCTGCCCTGCGCTGCTGGTATCAAGGGTTTGTGGCAAAGGAAATCGACACCTATTACCGCAATGAAAAAATCCGTGACAGCAGCGGCGAATCGCATAGCGGGCTGCTGCGCTACGAAGACATGGCAGGCTGGAGCGCAGGTGTCGAAGATGCCCTGACCCTCGACTATGGCCGCTACACCGTCGCCAAATGTGGCTTCTGGAGCCAGGGGCCGGTCTTGCTGCAACAACTGGGCATGTTGCGCCATGCCGATCTTGAAAACCATGCGCCGCATACCGCAGGCTTTGTCCACCGCATTACCGAAGCCGCCAAGCTGGCCATGGCCGACCGCCTGGCCTGGTACGGCGATGCGCCCGATGCCCACCGCCAGGCGCAGGCCGCACTGCTGAGCGACGACTACCTGCGCACGCGCTGGAATCTCGCAAGCGCCTCCGCTTCAGCCGCCCTGCTGCCGGGCAGCCCTCTGGGCCTGAACCCGCGCCTGCCGGATCTTCAGGTTTCCGAACGCACGCTGCGCACCGCCGACACGCGCTTCGGCATCGGCGAACCCACTTTCGCATCGCTGCCCCCCGTCCAGGAGAGGGCCGAGAAAGAGATCTTTGTGGGCGACACCTGCCATATCGACGTCATTGACCGCGACGGCAACATGGTTTCCGCCACGCCATCAGGCGGCTGGCTGTCCTCCAGCCCCGCCATTCCGGCCCTGGGCTTTGCCGTCAGTACCCGACTGCAAATGACCTGGCTGGATGAAGGATTGCCCAATACGGTCACCCCGAAAGTGCGCCCCTGCACCACCTTGTCGCCTTCGCTGGCCCTGCGCGATGGCGAACCCTACATGGTGTTCGGAACGCCCGGCGGCGACCAGCAGGACCAATGGTCGCTTGCCTTCTTCCTGCGCCACATTGTGCATGGCATGAATCTCCAGGAAGCCATTGACGCCCCCGCCTGGCATGTGGATCATTTCCCCGCTTCGTTCTGGCCACGCAAGACGACACTGAACCGTATCTCCCTGGAATCGCGCTTTCCGCAGGAAACCATTGAAGCCTTGCGGGCAGCGGGCCACGAAGTCAAGGTTGGCGACCCCTGGTCGGAAAGCCGCATGGCCGCGTGCAGCCGCGAACGCGATCCGGAAGGCCGTATGATTCTCAAAGCGGGCGCCAACCCCCGCGGCATGCAGGGCTACGCAGTCGGCCGCTGATACGACATCCTCTCAACGACAGGAACCTTCACCATGAGTCTTGCTCCTTTCCATCTGGCCATTCCCGTTCACGATCTGCCGGCTGCGCGCCGCTTCTACGGCGAAGTTTTCGGCCTGGCCGAAGGCCGCTCCTCTGAACAATGGGTGGATTTCGACTTCTACGGCCACCAGCTGGTTATTCACGAACACCCGAAAATGCCCTACCAGGACCAGGCCGGCACCAATGCAGTGGACGGCCACGATGTGCCTGTGCCGCACTTTGGCATTGTGCTGGGCTGGGACGAATGGGAAGCGCTGGCCGCGCGCCTGAAATCCTTCGGCACCCAGTTTGTCATCGAACCCTATGTACGGTTCAAGGGCCAGGTTGGCGAACAGGCCACCATGTTCCTGCTCGACCCCTGCGGCAACGCCCTGGAATTCAAGGCATTCAAGGATATGGGGCAGTTGTTCGCGAAGTGAACGCAACGCGCCTGCATGGGCCCTGCTCACCCGCCCCGGTTGGCGTAGGCGGTTTCTTCGTCAGGTTCATCTGACAGGGCG
This sequence comes from Alcaligenaceae bacterium, assembly GCA_012512545.1. Classification (GTDB taxonomy): domain Bacteria; phylum Pseudomonadota; class Gammaproteobacteria; order Burkholderiales; family Burkholderiaceae_B; genus Yanghanlia. The sequence goes on from JAAZDZ010000499.1 coordinate 5,285, forward strand.
CGTGCCATGGAGTCATTCAGGTAGCCGCTCAAAGCCGACAGGGATTCCGGCGTCCAGCCCTGGGGCGCCGTCACCTCCACCCATGCAGGCACATAATGCCCCGGGGCGTAGACATGGCCATAGCCCATCGGCGTGGTTCCCGCCAGCATCATGTCCAGCGCCAGTTGCAGCATCGTGACAATGGGGTACCAGCGCAGTTCCGGCGACACATCCGGGGCGCGCTGCCCCACCATCCATGCTGGCGGGCGATAAAAACCGCGCGGATCGAAAAACGTGACGGGGTCGCTGGCATATTGCAGATACGCCACCCGTATCGGCCCCCAGGGGGTGTCATCGCGCACAGTGGCGCCGTCCTGATTCATGAAGCGGATCAAGGTTCCATCGTGGAATTCCGGCAGCCAGGCAGGGCTGTCCTCATTGCGATCGGCGGTGATCGAACGCCACAATATGTTCTGAAAGGTAGGCCCACTCCATAAGGCGCCGTCTATCGGGTCGGAAATCATCTCGAACAGCTGGGTAGAACGTTCAGAGTTGTAAGCCCCCAGGCTCAGACCATGCAGGTAAAGGCGCGGCCGCTCATCTTTGGGCATGCGCGTCCAGTATTCATAGATTTCCACGAACAAGGCGCGTGCAACATCCACGCCGTATTCCGGCTCCACTGCCAGGGACAAAGGGCTGGAAAGATAGGAATACTGCACCGCCACGCTGGCCACATCGCCATCATGCAGGTATTCCAGCGTATCCATGGCGGCGGGGTCGATCCAGCCCGTGCCGGTGGGCGTGATCACGACCAGCACCGATCGCTCGAAGGCATCCATCCGTATCAGTTCGGCCAGTGCCAGCCGGGCCCGCTGCCGAGGGCTTTCAGCGGCTCGCAGCCCTGCGTAGACCCGGACGGGTTCCCGCGCCGGGCGTCCGGTAAAGGCGGTAATGTCGTCAGCCGAAGGCCCTGATGCAATGAATTCGCGCCCGGCGCGCCCCAGCTCGCTCCATTTCATCAGCGACGCCTCGCTGCCGCTGCGATAAGGCGACTCCGGCCGGGGCTGGCTGGGTTCAATCAGCGCATCGTGCTGCCGATAGGACGAATCCATCATCAACAGCAGCCCTCTGAAGAAGACGCCGCTGGCCAGCGACCAGAACAGAAAGGCCGCCACCGCCAGACCCAGCACATTGGCAAGGCGGCGCGGCACATAGCGATGCGAGCGCCTTGAAACGGCATCCGCAACCCGTCCGAACAACCGCGCCAGCCATAACAGCACGACAAAGGTCGCTACCGCAATCACACAGACTTTCAGGGGGTGAGCGCTGTCCACCGGCTCCATTGCCATGAGAACGCGTATGGAATTCTGCCAATCCGCGGCCCGCCACAAAAACAGGCCCGCCACCACCATGCAGGAGCCGAATACCGCCATGTTGACACTGCGCCGCATATGCGCGCCTGGCTCTGGAAGCTCCATATACGCCCATAGCCAGCGCCATAACACGCCCAGCCCATAGCCTGTGGCAAAACTGATGCCTGCCAGCAGACCTTGCAGCACATAGGTGCGGGGAATCAGGGTGGGGGTGAGGGACGCTGCGAAAAACAGTGTGCCAAGCAGCAGGCCGACACCTGAGAGAGCGCCTGCAAACCGGACCACTACCGCCTGCACCCAGACCACGCTGAACAGAACGTCAGACACGGGCAAAGCCCCCCGTTGTCCGGCTTGAAACTGGGATGGAAGGGTCTGGCAGCCCCCTGCTTCCCTCTGGCTCTCTCATACTCTTTCTGGCTTGTATCATTACTGAATTCAGGATATTGGCCGTGTATGGTCAATACCGCAGGACACATTATGTCCCATCCTTTCTTCTGTTTGTAGCCTGAAGCTCATATGCGCCACACCCTGGTAACCCTTCTGCTGACTGTTCTTCCGTCCATCTCCACCGCTCAGGACTGCGTTGTGCTGCTGCATGGCCTGGCCCGCACCGAAGCCTCTTTGCTATTGATGGAAGAAGTGCTGGAGAGTTCCGGCTTCAAGGTGGTGAATGAAAGCTACCCCTCGACCCGCGCGCCCATAGAACAGCTGATTGATTCGGTCGCGGGCGCCGCAGCGCGCTGCGAGGCCAGCCCCAGCATGCATTTCGTGACCCATTCCATGGGTGGTATCGTACTGCGCGCCTGGCTGAAGGAAGAACGACCGGCCAATCTGGGCCGGGCTGTCATGCTGGCGCCCCCAAACCATGGCTCAGAGCTGGTGGATGCCTATGGCAGCGATGCGCTCTTTGAGTTCGTCAACGGCCCGGCCGGACAGCAGTTGGGCACGGCCCCGGACAGCGCACCCAATACATTGGGATACGCGGATTTCGAACTGGGCATCATCGCTGGCGATGTATCATCCAACCCGATACTTTCTACTGCCTTCCGCGGCCCCAATGATGGTAAGGTATCGGTCGCCAGCACGCGGCTGGACGGCATGGCGGACCACATTGTGCTGCATGCCAGCCATACCTTCATCATGAACAACCCTCTGGCCATCGCTCAGACCCTGCACTTCATAGAAAGCGGCCATTTCGACCACGGCCTGACCCTGCAGGAACTGTTCAGCCGGGCCCTGAGCCAGAAAGAAGAACAGGTTCCTGCCCACTAAGGGACAGGAACCTGTCATTAAAACATGTTGGCAGGCAGCAGCCGGTGCTTACTTCTTGGGGCTGTACTGGCTGGGATCAATCTTGGAATAGACTTCTTCCCAATAGACATCGCGCAGATCATCGGCGCTCTTGATGTCGGCCTTGGCGATGATGCCTTCCCACTTTTCGATCAGCCCCAGCATGGTGGCGGACAGTTCCTTGAGGCGGTTGACATCCAGCTTGTATTCATCGGCATAGAACTGGGGCACGTACTCCAGATCTTTCTTGATGAATTCACGTGATTTTTCCAGCATGTCGGGCTGAGACTGGATGATGTTGATGCCCCTGGCTCTGGCTTTTTCCAGGTCAGCCGTAGCCTGCTCCTGGTACAGATAAGTGATCTGGGCCGCCATGACCGCACCGGCTTTCAGGAAGGCTTCCTTGTCTTCGCCCGAGAAGGCGTCCCACTTGGTCTTGTTCAGGGTGGAAGAACCGCCCGCTGCATACAAGCCCCCAGGAACATCGGTGGTGATATTGCGCACGACTTCAATCAGATTGAAGTTGGTGAGTTCAGTGGGCGACAGGAAAGTGCAGTCCACCACCCCCTGGCTGAGGGCTTCGTAGATCTCGCCCACTGGCAGGGCCACGGGCTGCGCCTCGAAGGCGCGGGCCCAGCGTGCCCAGGGCGCCCCTGAAATACGCAGGCGCTTGCCTTTGACCGAGGCCAGCGAATCAATGGGGTCATTGCAGAACATCACGTAGGCCGGAGTGGACACCACGCTGGTATAGACCTGGTTATTCTTGTTGAATTCCTCCTGGCACTCTTCGCAGTTCAACATGATGTATTCAAGCATGGCGCCCGAATACGCATAGCCTTCCTGCCCTTCGATGTTGTTGCTGAGCGCGGTGACCATGCTCAGGTCAGCCCCCATGTTGGAGAAGGGGTAGTCGGACGGGCTGTAGGCGGTCAGCAGGTAGCCGATATCGGCCAGGCCCTTGTTGATGCCTTCGGACATCTCGCTGTGATTGAGCAGGGAAAGCTCAAACAGGCGAACCCGATGCCGGTTATTGGTGTATTCCTTGACGGCTTCCGCGTATTTCTTGCCGGCCTCGATCGGCGCGCCCGAAGGGAAGCCCAGTGCAAAGCGGAAGGTGTCAGCCGCTGCTGGCTGTACCGAGAATGCGGCCAGGGTGGCTGCCCCAAGCAGACCGGCCAGATATTTTCTTGTGCTCATGTATTGTCTCCTAAATGGGTACGACTACTTTGATGACTCAGCGCTCAGTTTCCAACCAAGTCAGGCAAGAACAGAATGATGTCCGGGAAGGCGATGAACAGCCCCACCAGCGCCAGATCCATCACCAGGAACCACAGGATTCCCTTGAAAACCTGCGAAGTGGTCACCAGATCGCCGACCACCGCTTTCACAACAAAAACATTCATCCCCACAGGCGGGGTGATCATGCCGATCTCCAGCAGCTTGGTAAGCACCACTCCGAACCAGATCAGGCTGAAAGCCGTGTTCTCCATGACCGGCAGAATGATAGGCAGGGTCAGCAGCATGCAGCCTATGGGTTCCAGCACCATGCCCAGTACCAGATACAGCAGCACCACCCCCAGGATGATGGTGAGGTCACTGGCATTCATGTCCATGATGAGGTCAGACAGATAATCGGATGCCCCCGAAAACACCAGGAAGCGGGTGAGCATGCTGGCGCCCACGGCAATGATGAGCAGAGCACTGGTAGTGACCAGAGTTTCAATGGCTGCCGTCTTGAAGGCTTTCCAGGTCATGCAGCGCTTGAGCATGGCGACAAGGCAGGCCAGCGCTGAACCGATGGCGCCCGACTCTGTCGGCGTGAACACGCCGGCAAACAGGCCGCCAAAGATGCCTATCATGATCATGAAGACCGGCCAGGTTTCCTTGAGCGAAGCGACTTTTTCCTGGAGCGGCACTTTTTCGCTGGCATCCGGCGCCAGCGATGGATTGATCTTCACACGCAGCAAGATCACGATCACATAGCCCAGTACGGTGATCAGGCCAGCAGAAATTCCTCCCAGAAAAAGCTTGGAAATGGAGTTCTGGGCGATGACCCCATAAAGAATCATGATGATGGAAGGCGGGATCAGCGCGCCGATAGTACCTGCCACTGCGACCGTACCCGTGGCCAGGCTGGGGTCGTAGCGATAGCGCATCATTTCGGGCACGGCAATGCGACCCATGGCAGCCGAGCAGGCGATGGACGACCCCGACACGGCGGCAAAACCGGCAGACCCCGCCACGGACGCAATTGCCAGGCCCCCCGGCACACCCGACAACCAGGCCCGCGCTGTCCTGAACATCCCCTGGGTAAGCATGGTGTGATAGCAGATAAAGCCCAGGAACAGGAATAGCGGCACCGAACTGAGTGTCCAGCTGGAGGCGAAATTGTAGGGAATGATGCCCAGGGAAGACAGGGCAATGTCCAGCCCCACCACCGCCCAGATACCCACAAACGACACGGCAATGAGCACCATGCCGATGGGAATGCGCAGCAGTATCAGTATGAACAGCGCGGCAATGCCGGTGAAGCCGATGGCGATATCACTCATTGTTTTTCTCCTTCTTGTGCGTCGCGACCGGTAATACTCATGATGAACCGCAGCAGGCAGTAGGTGCCCAGCAGGAACACCCCCGCAAACAGGATGAAATACGTAGGCCAGGTGGGTATGGTGTAGTCACCCTGCATGATGGAAGTGCGCGAATTGAAGTTCCGTATGGCCACCCCATAGGACACATAGGCAATGAGGTAAGACGTGGCTGAGATGAACAAATGGGTGAAACCATGCATGAAGCGGTTCATGGCAGGTGGAAAATAAGCGGAAATCAGCTCAATACTGATGGAGCTTTTGGTCTGCTCCACATAAGCCAGTGGCAGGAAGATTGCGATGATCATGTAGTAGTGAGCCACAATGGTGATGGTGCCCGGCAACGGCTGATTCAGAGCAAAGCGGAAGAAAATATCCAGGCTCACATGGATCATCATCAGCGCAACCGCCGCCCCGCCCACCAGGGTAATGAACTGATTGATGCTTTCTAGCCAGGCATTGATTGTTTTCATGGCTGCTCACACTCTTTTTGCACAAGCCCCCCCTGGCCGGGTCAAAACCCGGCACTTGGAAACGACCTGATACCTTTGGTTGGTGGCTCCAGCCTGATCACCATGATCAGGCCAGAATATTTGCTTAAGGATGCCCTGAACAATCCACGACGCCGCGTGCATCCCCGAAACCGGGCGTTCAGCGCTTCCTTAACGGTTATCGAGAACCAGACGGCCCTGTACCTTGCCCTGCGCCAGTTCCTGCAGGGCGCTATTGGCCTCTTTCAGGGGGCGGGTACGGATGGGGAAGTTGAAAAGATTGTTCTTCTGCGCGAATTCCACCAGTTCCTTCTGTTCTGGCAACGAGCCGGTATAGGAGCCGATGATGGAAATGGCCCGCGTGATCACATAGGGAATGGGGTAGCGGATTTCGCCGCCGTGCAGCCCCACCAGAATGACCTTGCCGCCCCGGCGCGGCAGGCTGATGCCGAGTTCAACCGTGGATTCAGCACCCACAAAATCAAGCACGGCCACGCACTTGTTATTGGCTGCCGCCTGTATCTGCTGCGTGGCATCGGCCATGGTGGGGTCAAAGACCTGGGTCGCGCCAACATCCAGCGCGAGCTGGCGTTTGTCTGCATCGAGATCCAGCGCAATGATGTTCTTGACCCCTTTGAGAGCGAGCGTACGGATGGCCAGCAGGCCCAGGCCGCCGCAACCGAACACCACCACGGCTTCGTCATCGTAGATGGCGCCGACCTTCTTGATGGCCGACCATGTGGTCAGCCCGGAACACGCCAGCAAGGGTGCATGCACAGGGTCGATATCGCCGATGCTCATGACATAACGGGGGTGTGGCACCACAACATATTGGGCATAACCGCCGGGCTTGTATACCCCCAGTGCTGCAGGCTGGGTGCAGAGGTTTTCTTCGCCGCGCTGGCAGACCGAGCAGCTGCCGCAACCCACCCATGGATAGACCAGCACCGGCCCTGTGGCGTACTGACCGGCCTGATCACCGGCCGCCACGATCTCACCCACAATTTCATGGCCCAAAGTGACCGGCAGCTTGATGCCACGATCTTCGAGCATGAGCTTCTTGCCCTGGCCCAGGTTGTAAAAGCCTTCATGCAGATGGACATCGCTATGGCAGACGCCACAGTAATTCACTCTGACCAGCACCTGGGTGCCAGTGGGCTGAGGCAGGTCAGCAGTGACTTCCTGGAGATCGCCCTGAAATTCAGCAAACGGATAACTTAGATACTGCGCTTTGGTGGTCATGCGGTGCGTCCTTGTTTCTTGTATTTATCGTGGAATGAAAATCATTCCGTTTATATTTCGACGAAATCTAATCTGTGACACGCTCAATCAAATCTAACGATGCGAATTCTGCCGCGCAACATGGGGTAAGCCCCTACAAAAACGTAACATATTGATTTAAAAGAGTAATTATTGGTTTCGTTTTTGCGAAAGATAGACTTCCAGGCTGCCGAACAATGACAACTCATAATGGAAAAAACCCTCCCCGCACGGATGCGGGAGAGGGTCTGACCCTGCTGAAATCAGCGCAAGACGGGCCTAGTTCAACAAGC
>JAAZDZ010000500.1 GCA_012512545.1 Alcaligenaceae bacterium
CTCTTGCTTTATGGCTTACAAAGCGCCTTTGGTCGAGGGGATGACCCCGGCCATGCGCTCATCGTGCTCTAGCGCAAAGCGCACGGCACGGGCAAAGGCTTTGAAAATCGTCTCGCACTGGTGGTGGGCGTTTTTGCCTTTGAGGTTGTCAATGTGCAGCGTCACGCCCGCGTGGTTCACAAAGCCCTGGAAAAATTCGTACACCAGCTGGGTGTCGAGCTGGCCAATGCTGCCGGCGGTAAATTGCACGTCCATCTCCAGCCCCGGGCGGCCGGAAAAATCAATCACCACGCGGCTCAAGGCTTCGTCCAGCGGCACGTAGGCGTGGCCGTAGCGGCGGATGCCTTTTTTGTCGCCAATGGCCTGGGCAAAGGCTTGGCCCAGGGTGATGCCGATGTCTTCGACGGTGTGGTGGCCGTCAATGTGCAGGTCACCGGCGCATTCCACCTCCAAATCAATCAGGCCGTGGCGGGCGATCTGGTCAAGCATGTGGTCAAGAAAAGGCACGCCGGTATTGATGCTCTGGCGGCCGGTGCCGTCGAGGTTGATGGCCGCGCGCACGCGGGTTTCCTGGGTATTACGGGTGATATCGGCAGTACGCATGTCAAGCTTCGGTGTCGGGGGTTTCAAGACGATACTCGGCGCTTGCGGCGTGCGCCTGCAGGCCCTCGCCGCGGGCGAGGACGGATGCAATGCGTCCGAGTGTCTGGGCGCCAGCTTGCGACACTTTGATCAAGCTGGAGCGTTTCTGGAAGTCGTATACGCCCAGTGGCGAGGAGAACCGCGCTGTGCGGGCGGTGGGCAGCACGTGATTGGGGCCAGCACAGTAGTCGCCGAGCGCTTCGGAGGTGTAAGGGCCAAGGAAGATGGCGCCTGCATGGCGGATCAGCGCGGCCCAGCGTTCTGGGTCGGTGGTGGAGATTTCGAGATGTTCCGGCGCGATCTGGTTGGCGATATCGCAAGCCTCTTCCATGCTGCCGACCTTGATGAGGGCGCCACGGCTGGCCAGGCTGGTGCGCAGGATATCGGCACGCGGCATGGTGGGCAGCAGGCGGTCGATGGCCTGCTGCACGGCTTCGATATATGCCGCATCAGGGCACAGCAGAATGGATTGCGCCAGTTCGTCGTGCTCTGCCTGGGAGAAGAGATCCATGGCAACCCAGTCGGCGGGTGTGCTGCCATCGCAGATCACCAGGATTTCGCTGGGCCCGGCAATCATGTCGATGCCCACTGTGCCGAATACACGGCGTTTGGCGGCGGCCACATAGGCATTGCCGGGGCCGACGATTTTATCGACGGGAGAAATGGTTTGCGTGCCGTAGGCGACGGCGCCCACCGCTTGCGCGCCGCCAATGGACCATACCCGGTCCACACCGCCAATCGCTGCAGCAGCCAGCACAATGGGGTTGCGCACGCCATCGGGCGTAGGCGTGACCATGATGACTTCTGGCACGCCTGCCACTTTGGCGGGAATCGCGTTCATCAGCACGGAAGAAGGATAAGCCGCCTTGCCGCCGGGCACATACAGGCCGACGCGATCCAGAGGCGTGACTTTCTGGCCCAGCACAGTGCCGTCTTCTTCAGTGTAGGACCAGCTTTGGGTGACCTGGTGTTCGTGGTAGCGCCTGACGCGCTCTGCGGCGGCCTCAAGCGCCTGGCGCTGATCGTGAGGCAGACTGTTCAGGGCGGCCTGCCATTCACTGCGGTCGATTTCCAGGGCCGCGACAGAGTCGGCTTGTACGCGATCGAAGCGGCGCGTGTATTCCAGCAGCGCTGCATCGCCCTCATGCTGGACGCGCGCCAGGATTTCAGCGGTTGCGCGTTCTATGGATTCGTCCTGCGAGGCGTCGTAGGCCAGCAGATGGCGAAGGGCCGACGAGAAGTCGGGAGCGGAGGAATCAAGACGATTGATGGACGGCATGGGCGTACAGTGCGGTTGGGGCTGATGGCAAGTGGGCTTGCAGTATTACAGTGTATCCTGTATTAAGCTTTGCTTCTTGCCGCAGACCATCAGGTGATGGGGCGCCGCCATCCCGCGCGGTCAGGCATGTACCGCATCCGGGCCGTCCACCTTGGTGACGTATTGTTCGGGGTGGCTGATGCCGGAGACGCGTTCAAGCATGTGAGCAGGTAACTGCAACGGCATGTCGAGCAGAAAGAACGACAGCGATTTGCCATGGGCGTCCAGGTTGAGGGCGCTGTTGACGCCTCCGTCCAGTACGCCTTCCAGAACGAAGTTCAGCGCATGCAATTGTGGCAGCAGATAGCGCGTGACGCGGGTGGGCGACCGTGCCGCGAACCATTGCAGCAGGCGTTCTTCTGTCACCTGCCCGACCAGAACGTCATAGCCTTCAGGCTGGTAGGCGATCAGGCTCAGGTTGGACGTGTTGCCTTTGTCGCCCGAGCGGCTGTGTGCAATGACGTACAAGGGGACGTGAATCAAAGCGTCTGGCGGATGGAAGGCATTCATACCTGTGGGCTCCCGGCGTGCAAACTCTGGGAATAGAAGTACCAGCCTTGCCGCACCAGATGGCGGGGCAGAGTGCAGGTGTACTGAGTCAGGCGGGGTTGCAGATGGGTTCTGATGCCGCCTCCGCCTGCGGGGCCGCAGGTATACAGGGACGTCATTTCCCGCAACATGTGGCGGATCAGGGCGGGGTCGTCATGTTGTGCGGCAATACGCAAGCGGATGTCCCGATGCTGGCCGGGAGGGCACATGTCCAACAGGCGGCCTGCATCGTCATTCCACACACTGATGGCGCCAATCAGATCGGCCCTGATGTCCAGCTCGGGCGCAATCCGTTTGCGCAGGATGTCGGCTGCCAGTCTGGCCCGGGCTTCAGCCTGGAGGCCCGCGTAGGAAATCTCGGCTTCACCGAGCCAGCCGCCGGAACAAAACACATTGGCCTTGAGTTCGTCAGGCCGTGCTGTGCCCGTAGCCCCCTGCACAGCGACGCTGTTCGCATCCAGTTCTTGCAAAGTGACATTGCTGAAGTCGGCCGTGACATCAGGCGTCAGGTACCGGGCTGGGTCATGGACTTCGTAAAGAAGTTGTTCAGTGACGGTGCGCCGGTTCAGGCAGCCTCCCGAAACGGCGGGCTTGCGGATCACAAAATTGCCATCTTCCTGGATCTCGACAAAGGGAAAGCCGATCTCATGCATGCCAGGCACATCCTTGAAGCCCGGAACGGCGTAATAGCCTCCTGTGACTTGCGCGCCGCATTCAAGCAGGTGGCCTGCCAGTGTGGCTTTGCCCAGTTTGTCCCAGTCATCGGTTTTCCATCCGAAGGTGGCAATGGCCGGGCCAACTGTCAATGAAGGGTCGGCGGTGCGGCCGGTAATGACGATGTCGGCACCGCCCAGCAGGGCATGGGCAATGTCCTCGGCTCCCAGATAGACGCTGGCGCTGATGATGCCGCTCAAGGAAGTGTCATCAGGCAGGTCGAGTTTTCTGCACAGGGTTTCCAGACCTTCCGGCGATGTCACCGCATCGCCAAAAACAATGGCGATCCTGGGCGCTTTCAAGCCGAGTTCTTCAGCCATGCGCAGAATGCAGCGCGCGGCGCCTTCCGGGTTTGCCGCGCCAAAGTTGCTGACGATGCGGATATTGTTTTCGAGGCAACGCCGCAGGATGGGCCGCAGAGTGTCTTCGAGGTAGGGGTCATAGCCTGCTTCGGGATCTTTGAGCCGTGCCAGCTGCGCGAGGGCCAGCGTGCGCTCAGCCAGGGTCTCGAAGATCAGGAAGCCGCCTCCGCGCTCGATAAGCGTGTCAACAAGGGGTAACGCGGCATCGGCGCGGTCGCCGGAGAATCCACTGGCACATCCAATAAGCAAGGCGTTTTTTGTCATAGCCGGTACGGTTGGTTGCTGACGCCTGAAAAATCTACTTCAACTGCCTGACGCCTGCGCAAAGGTGTCGAGCAGAGGACGCAGTTCCGCTCCGCGAGTCTTGAGCGCAGCCTGGTTGACGATCAGGCGTGAAGAGATGTGGGCAACGTCTTCTACCGCTACCAGGTTGTTGGCCTTCAGGGTGTTGCCAGTGGAAACCAGATCGACAATGGCATCGGCCAGGCCAACCAGCGGGGCGAGTTCCATGGAGCCATAGAGCTTGATGAGGTCCACGTGTACGCCTTTTCCGGCGAAGTGCTCGCGCGCGGCCCGCAGGTACTTGGTGGCGATGCGCAGCCGCGAGCCCTGGCGCACGGCGGCGTGGTAGTCGAAGCCTTCACGCACGGCCACGCACAGGCGGCAACGGGCAATGTTCAGGTCAACCGGCTGGTACAGGCCACCGGGGTGCGTGTCGGTGTGCTCGTAGAGCACGTCGCGCCCGGCGATGCCGAAGTCGGCTGCGCCATACTGCACATAGGTGGGTACATCGGTGGCTCTGACAATGATAATGCGCAGGTCAGGCCGGGAAGTATCCAGAATCAGCTTGCGGGAAGTTTCCGGGTCGTCCTTGACTTCCACACCGGCGGCTTCCAGCAAGGGCAGGGTTTCTTCAAAGATGCGCCCTTTTGACAGAGCGAGAGTCAGGGGGTGTGCGGTGCTCATCAGGCGTTTCCAGAGATGCGTTCAATGTCGGCGCCCAGGGCGCGCAGTTTTTCTTCCATGCGTTCGTAGCCACGGTCCAGGTGATAGATGCGATCGACCAGGGTTTTACCTTCGGCAGCCAGCCCGGCAATGACCAGGCTGGCGGAGGCGCGCAGGTCGGTGGCCATCACAGTGGCGCCGGACAGGCTGGGCACGCCGGTCACGACAGCGGTGTCGCCTTCGACATCAATGCGGGCGCCCATGCGCGAAAGTTCGGGCGCATGCATGTAGCGGTTTTCAAAAATGGTCTCGACAATGACCGCTGTGCCGTCAGCAATGGTGTTCAAGGCCATGAGCTGGGCCTGCATGTCGGTGGGGAAGCCGGGATATTCCTGAGTGCGAAAGCCCGTAGCCGTGGGGCGGCGGGTCATGCGCGCGCGTATGGACTGGTCGCCTTCTTCGATTTCCACGCCTGCTTCGCGCAGTTTGTCGAGGATGGCGCCCATGGTGTGGGCGGCGGTGTTGTGCAGTGTGATGTCGCCGCCGGTCGCGCCGACGGCGCACAGAAACGTGCCCGCTTCGATGCGGTCGGGCACGATGCTGTGGCGGGCGCCGTGTAATTGCTCCACGCCGTCGATGACGATGCGGTCGGTGCCGTGGCCCGTGATGCGGGCACCCATCTTGATGAGCAGTTCGGCCAGATCAACGACTTCCGGTTCGCGGGCCGCGTTCTCAAGCACCGTTTGCCCGTCGGCCAGCACAGCAGCCATCATGAGGTTTTCCGTGCCGGTGACGGTCACCATATCGGTGCGGATGCTGGCGCCTTTGAGGCGTTTCGCCCGGGCGACGACGTAGCCATGCTCGATGCGGATTTCCGCGCCCATGGCGGCCAGCCCTTTTATATGCTGATCGACCGGGCGCTGGCCGATGGCGCAGCCGCCGGGCAGGCTGACGCGGGCTTCGCCAAAGCGTGCCAGCAGCGGGCCCAGCACCAGGATGGAGGCCCGCATGGTCTTGACCAGATCGTAAGGGGCTTCGAGGCTGGTGATGCGCGAGGCGTCAAGTTCGACGCGCTCGCTCTGGCCATTGCGGTACTTGACCCCCAGGCGCTCAAGCAGGCGCAGGGTGGTGCCGATATCCCGCAACTGAGGCACGTTCTCCAGGGTAAGGGTTTCGGGCGTCAGCAGGCTGGCGCACAGAATGGGCAGGGCGGCGTTCTTGGCGCCGGAAATGGCGACTTCACCCCTCAGGGGGCGGCCGCCATGAATCAGCAGCTTATCCATTGGCTTGCGCCTGATATTCGGCAGGCGTCAGGGTGCGCATCGACAGCGCGTGGATTTCCGCCTTCATGCGGTCGCCCAGCGCGGCATACACGAGTTGATGGCGGGCAATCATGCGTTTGCCTTCAAAGGCAGGGCTGACAATCAGGGCTTCGAAGTGGGCGCCGTCTCCAGCGACTTCAATCACTTCGCATTCGAGGTTGTCAACAATGTATTGACGGACGAGTTCGGGTGTGGGCAGCTGCATGGTTCAGTTCCGTAGTTTATAACCCCTCGCCAGCAGGCGCAGGGTGAAGAAGGACAGGCCGATGAATACCAAGCAGACAACGGCCAGGCTGTGCCATGGAGATACGTCGGATGCACTGAAAAAGCCATGGCGGAAGCCGTCAATCATGTAAAAGACGGGGTTCCAGTGCGAGACGCCCTGCCAGAATTCCGGCAGGCTGTGGATGGAATAGAAGACGCCGGACAAGAACGTGGC
>JAAZDZ010000501.1 GCA_012512545.1 Alcaligenaceae bacterium
CAGAAGAAGAATTTCGCGACTCATCGCTTTTTTCCCTTGAAATCTAAAATGGGATCCAGTTTTGCGCGTTCAACGTCGTCGAACGTGAAACCGAGAACCTGGAGCTCTCCGGATTGAGTTTCGTACTCGAGACCATAAGCAGCGGAACCCGACTCATTTTGTGAAGCCTGCAGCACCCCGGCAAAGACCTTGCGGTTATCAACAGCCTGACGCAGCCGGATTTCCACCCGCTGGCCTGCAAAACGCAGAAAGTCTTCCGGGCGCTTCAACGGGCGATCGACACCCGGAGACCCGACTTCCAGCCGGAGATAGTCGATATCCTCGACCTCGAACACCCGGGACAAATGCCTGGAGACGCGTTCGCAGTCTTCGATGCGCACGCCCTCGGGGCGGTCGATGGTGACTCGCAACAGCCCGCCCGGCGCGCGTTCGACATCGACGAGTTCAACGTCCATGCCAACCAGGGCCTCCTGGGTCAGAGCGAATAGTTCTGCTGCCATAAAATCCAAAAAAAATGGGCTGTCAAACCAGCCCATTGTTATCGCGTGACCGTGGTACCCAGGCTCCTGTGCCCAGGAAGGCCGATCCGGTCCGCCTTAGAAATGTGCCGCTAAATTGTTGCCTTGCAAGGCTAAGCCAAAGCCAAGCCTTTTAACAATGTAGCCGGAAAGCTCTAAATTCTAACACAAAACACAGAATTTTTCCTGCAATCACCGTGACTTACCCAACTTACCCAGCTGCGACTCATGGGCGGTGGCGCTGCGCGGTTGCCAAACATCGCCGCGCCCGCCGCCGGAACGGCCACGCGACGGTTGACCACTGCTTTTGGCCGGGCGCCCTTTTGGGGTGCCGGGCCGGGCGCCAGGGCCGCGACGGCGGGCTTCCGCAGGTTGCTGGGCGGCCGTCTTCTTGCCTTTGGCCGGGCCTCGCCGCCCGCCTGCCCCCGCACCGGCTTCGCCTTGATTCGGATAACCATTGGCATAGCCGCCTGTGATCAGCAAACCGCTACCGAAGGGATCGGAGGGATAGGATTCAGCGCTGGCCCGCCCGCCGGTGACCCGCCCCCGGCGGCTGACTTTCGCGCCATTCATGCCGTTGCGCTCCAGCGTGCCAAAGCCCGGAGGCAAGGCGCTGTCGTGCGACAAAGGCTGTTTCTCATCCTGGCCCCGGGCGTCGCCATCATCTTCTTTGATCAGACCCAGTTGCACCATGATGGCCTGGGCCATAGTGGGAGGGAGTTCTTCCCAGCGGCCACGACGCAGATTGCGCGGCAGAACGATTTCGCCAAAGCGCGTGCGGATGAGTCGGCTGACTGTGACGCCTGCCGCTTCAAACATGCGGCGCACTTCACGATTACGGCCTTCATGCAGCGTGACGCGATACCAGCGGTTGCTGCCCTCGCCGCCGAGATATTCCAGTACGCCGAAACGGGCTTCGCCGTCATCCAGCTGAATGCCTTCCACCAGACGTTTCTGCTGTTCGGCCTCAAGTTCGCCCAGCACGCGCACCGCATACTCGCGCTCAGCGCCATAACGGGGATGCATCAGACGGTTGGCGATCTCGCCGGATGTCGTGAGGATAAGCAAGCCTTCGGTATTGAGGTCGAGACGCCCCACCGACAGCCACTTGCCCACTTTGAGCTTGGGCAGGCGGGCAAATACGTTAGCGCGGCCACCCGGGTCGTCGTGACTGACGATTTCGCCTGCTGGCTTATGGTACAGAATGACGCGCGGCGGCTTCTTTTTGTTGGGCCGGGCGATGAGGCGGCCATTGACC
>JAAZDZ010000502.1 GCA_012512545.1 Alcaligenaceae bacterium
AGGTGTCCATCGTGGAACCAGAATTCTTCGCTGTCATAGTGGAACAGTTCAACCAAACCGATACGCAACGGTTGCCAGCGCTCGCGTTGAGGTTCGGGCAGAGCAGGCAGGGCTGGTGTTGGCAGCGGCACGTCTGTCATAGAAGAGAGTCCTGTAAAGACAGTGTATCGGCGTTGCGTATTCGTACCTCGGCCCGGCCCAGCGAAAAGCGGGCAATGGCTGGCAGGGGGAGCACGCCATCAGCCTCGCGGGCAACCAGGCTCAGGCGGTACAGACGATCAAGCGTGAGTCCGGCCAGCTCCTTCTCTGCGCCAGGTGCCCGAGCGGATTTACGCCAGTAGCGGCCATAGCGCTCAACTGCATCGCGCAGGAAATCGGCGATATCGGACTCGGCAATACGCTCAGGTTCGCCCGTTTCGCGCAGACGTTGGGCGAGAAATCCGGCGACCAGCAGCGTGGCATGCGCCTCGGTACCCTCGGCTGGCATGGACACATCGGTCAGGCGTCCGGCTTCATCAACCAGCGCCAGCCCTTCCGCGCGTTGTTCCGCAATCAGCCCGCTGGCCTCACACAGACGGGCGGCCATGGCGCCCCGTTGGTTGATGAAGTAGGCCTGGGCATCGGCTTCCAGTGACGCGGTATAGACGACCGGGTCGTCAAGCAGGCGCCGGGCCAGATGATGACGCAAAGCATCGCGATGACCCTGTTCGCTGTCGATCCGGTGTTCGACGGTGAGCGATTGCAGGCGAGACTCTGTGTCCGCTGGCGCCTCTTCGGCACGCCAGGTAGATGGCCCGCGCACGGCGGCCAGCATGCCTGCCAGCAAGCGCCGGTGGACATCATAGAGGGCATCCGAATGTTGCCAACTGTTTTCGTGAACGAAGTTGCCTTCCTCGCCGGCGACCCGTTCCAACACGCCATGCTCCAACAGCGTGCGACAAACCGCTACCAGTTCCCGACGTTCCTGCGCTGTGCGCAGGGTAAATGCAAAACCGCTGCCGGCCAACGCGGGATCGCTTGCCTGCTGCATGATCCGGTCGCCAAGCAGTTTCAGCGTAATCTGTGGATCGGATCGTTCCAGTACCGCACAGGCCAGGCACAGCAGCGTATAGCGGCGCCGGTCGTAGCCTGCCAAGCCACGAGTGGAATCAGTGAGATCCGCTGGCCGCTTGAACAGGCGGGCCCCTTCACGATCCACGTGCAACGGCCAACCCGTTTCTCGTGCGAACCATTCGCGCAACCGCTCAGACTGGCGGCGCACAGCGGGGAAATCGTCCTGATCGGCAGCCATCAGCGGGCACATCAACAAGGCGCGCAATCCACGCTGAAACTCATCCTGTTGCTGTGTGCGCTGCAGCTCTCCAAGCCGCCGCGCCTGTTTGTAAAGTGGCTGAGAGCTCATGTGGACTCCTGCGCCAGACGGATGGTCAGCAGATGATCACGACCGGAAAAAGTGCCCTTCGGCGTGTGGATGTGAGCCCGGCTATCCGCGGCCAGGGGTTCAAGACGAAGGTGCAGCAGGCCATCGCCGGTGCGGCGCTCGACGGCCTGTTCAGGGTCGGCTTGTTCAGCCAGTGCTTCGCCCAGCAAACTGAGAAACAGACTGAAGGCGTGGTGATCAAGTTCCCCCAGCTCCGACAGCCGTACAGGACGGCCTTGGGCCAGGCGCCGACGCGCCGCCTCCACCTGACGCGATTCTTCAGCCAGTTGCAGAGCCATTCTGGCGCGATCATCGCTGCGATCGCGCACCCGGGGCAGCGGGCCTCGCGGTGCCGCCTCGCCATATTCGCGCAGTCGCGGGTTGATGGTCAGCGGCGGAGCCTCCAGCCAGGAAGTGCTGGCCGACACTTCTTCTTCCGTCTGAACGTCAAGGGAAAAATGCCGGGCCGGATGCAGGGCGAAGGCGGCACGGGCCAAACGATGAGCATCTTCGGTGCTGTCGCACTCGGCAAACCATTGTGCCAGTACGCGGAAATCCGCTGAGCGGTCGCTGCGCCCGCTACGACGCTCATTGACGGCAGCGATGGCATTCAGCAGTTGAGGAATGGCCGCCCGCGCCCGCCCACGGAGCAGTTCGGCCTGTGGTGGGGTGTTACCGGTAGACAGAAACCAGCCTCGCAAGCCTTTCCAGCGTTCGCGCCAGGACTCCTGGCGCTGGAGGGTTTCATCAAGCTGTTCACTGGCATCACCCGGTGCGGCATCACGGACCTCGCGCTCGGCGACAAGCAGCAGTACCGGGTCGATACGGCTCGACAGGTCATCAAGGGTGCGGGCGATGCTGTTGGAACGGCGGATCAGATCACCGATGAAGCGTTCCAGGTATTCGATCAGGCGCCGCTTGTAGCTCACCACTGTGTTGGCGTCTGCCTGTTGCAGCTCCAGATTACGGGCGACACCCGCCATGAAGGCCTGGGCATTGTCCGCCAGGCTCTCGAAGACACGCACCAGATCGCGCAGAATTTCGTGTGCCTTGGCTACATCCAGGCCAATATTGAGCGTGTTATCAGCGTCGAGCAACTGCCGCAGTGCCTGCAGACGGCTGTCGATATCTTCCAGCGCAATGCTCTGCAATTCGGCCCGTCGTCGCAGGGTGCGCTGAAAAGCCGTCAGGCCGGTTTCCAGCGCTTCGCCACCATGAGACAGCCGGTAAAGAAAACGCGCCCGGTAAAAATCACTGAGCGTGGCGACGCGGGCGGTGTCCGGCTGCGATTCCAGATTGCCCCACTCAGCCAGTTGCGACAGTGCCTGGGTGACTTCCTCCAACCCAGGCATCACCCCCGGCCAGACCGCCTCGGTCAGCACTTCGTCCGGGCGAAGTTGCAAGCGGTACTGGCGTTTTGCTGTAGCGAACACCCCCATGATGGCGCGATAGAGCGCGGCCTTGTCCGCGGTAATATGGCGGAACAAGTCAGTCGAAGAGGCCTCCATGACGTTCATTCCGTCCACAGCCCCGCTTGAATCAGCCGCCGCAGCGCCAACAGCCGACCCGACGCCAGGGTTCCGAAGGCTCGCCAGGTACCCTTGAATTCATCAATGCGACTGATCAGACTCGGATTTTCCGGGGTGATCTGAAGTGAAGTGGTTTGGATCATGGGCGAATACTATACATTCACCTCGCCATTAACACACCCGTTTACACTTATTCATGTGCTGACCCGACCTTACCGTAAAAAGATCAGGTCTGTGCTTGGGCGCGTGGTCACCCCTCCCTCCGCCAGAACTCCACCTGAAAGCTTCCCGGCACGCCGAATTCCACATGGTGCGGAACTTCAGGTTCTATCACCACCGACTTGCCGGAAGAAACCACCGCTTGCGCATGCGGGGGTTCGTCCACGAAGTACTGCACAATGCCGCTGTGCACACGCAGTACGCCCCATGTGCCCGCCTTGGTGGTGTGCGCACTCTTCAGTTTTTCAGGCAGGTTCTCCGGCGTAAAGACAGGCGATTCGCCATAGCGCACCAGGCCCGGCGGCAGTTCGAACGGCGGCGTGGGGATATTTGCCTGGGTCTGGTACATCTCCCATAGCTTGGCGGCGACGCGCTGGGCCATGGGGTCGACAATCTGTTTCAGGGCAGGCACGCCAAGGTCTGCCGTCGTCTGGTGGAATATCGCCAGCCAGCGTTCGAACAAGGGCCAGCTCAGGCCCGGCAACGCAACGTGGCGCGGCAGGGGTGCGCCCTTGAAACGGCGGGTGCGCAGCACCAGCGCCGACCAGAAGTCCGCCTGCATGTCGAAGTGGGCATCCCAATCAGCAACGTGTTTCTCGAAAATCGGCCCCAGCTCAGCATCTTTCCTGACCCGCCCATAGAAGGTTTCCACCAATAAACGGATTTCTTCTTCAGAACAGAGAGGCGTGGATGGCGCTGGCGCGACTTGGGCTGACATGGATGAGGGTTCCTTGTTACCATTGCCGCCATGGCAATGGTTGAAATATAAATGAGAACGATTATGTATCTCGTTTTAACCTCAACCAAATGACTTAAGTCAATCCGCAGACCCCACCATTATTTTCAGAAGCTGCGTTGCGCGGCACTCGCCAATTCCTCAAGGCGCGCCTTGTCGCGCAATTCCCACTCGTTGCGCCGTCCTGCCACATACCCTCTTGCCTGCCAGTCGGTCAGCAATCGGCTCAGCGTTTCCGCCCTTACGCCCAGGTGAGTCGCAAGCTGGCGTTGCGACAAAGGCAGGTGAACCCTGTTCTCAGAACACGCCTCCAGGCCCAGCAGATAATTGGCCAGGCGCTCGGCGGCTGTACTGGACGCAAACCAGTCCACCTTGTTCACCTGCACATAGATGGTCTGGCTGAGCAGATTCAGCATCTGCATGGCCAGGTCAGGAAAGCTGCGGCAGGCGGCAAGCAGCTTGTCGCGCCTGAGCCGGTAGAGCCGCGCCGGAGTGCGTGCCCGGACACACATGGGGTAGCGGCCATGGGGCATGAACATGGCTGCTTCCGCCACTGTCTTTCCAGCGCCGAACACAAAGAAGACACGCTCCTCGCCGCTGAGGGAATATCGCAGCACATCAACTTCACCGTCCGCCACCAGAAAGTACGCCAAGGCTGCATCTCCTTCGCGAAAAACGCTATCTCCCGGCTCATAAGCCTGCAATATCGCCCCCTCGCACAGCAGATTCAAAGCGGCAGGGTCCAGCCCTTGAAACGGACGAACCCGCGCCAGCGCCGCCAACAGCGGCACACCCTGCTGATCAGCTACGGGCTCCATTCCCCACCCTCCCTGCTCTTTCCCATCCCCAACCACATAACGCCAACTCCTGATTCAAGGCTTTTCCTCCGCGCGCAAGGCAAATTGACTTTTGTCATTGGCATGCGCACCTGCTCAATAACAGAATACGGCCTGATAATAGTTCTCATTCTTACATATGTTCAAGATCACTACATACTGGCCTCACAAAACCAGCCGTTTCTTCATGGCCATGGGCCTGTGCCTGGCTTGCGGCCTGACGCCCGCCGCCGCGAAAACCGGCAGCGACGCAACGCCCGGCCACACCAATGACAAACTGCCAAAACTCGTGCTGGCTGGCCCAGCTGCCGTCGTCAGCTACCCTTTGCTGCACATGATTGAGTCCGGCGCGCTCAACGACTACGCGGACGAAGTCACCTTCAGGCTCTGGCAAAACAATGATCAATTGCGAGTTCTGCTGACCAAGCATGAAATCGACTACAGCGCCACGCCCAGCAACCTGCCTGCCCTGATGAGCAACCGCGGCGACCCGGTGAAGCTGCTGAATATTTCCGTATGGGGCATTCTCTGGCTGGTCAGCAGCGACCCAGCCGTGCATTCGTTCAAGGATCTGGCCGGAAAGGAATTATTAATGCCCTTCCAGCGCGACCTGCCCGCTGTGCTGCTCGACACCCTGTTGAACACCCAACAGGAAAAAGACGGCCTGGCTCCCGTCAAATTCCGTCATACGCGCGACGCCCAGGACGCCATCGCCCTGATGCTTACAGGCAAAGGCGAAAATGTCCTGCTGGTCGAACCGACTGCTTCGCTGCTGCTGTGGCGCGCTCAGCAACACCAGGGCCCCGCCCTGCATCGCGGCCAGAGCCTGGAAACCGCCTGGCGCGAACAGTTTCCCGACAGAGCCGAACTGCCTCAAGCCGGAATCATCGCCAACTCCCGATTCTCGGATAACAACGAACTGAATCAGGCCGTGGAACGCGCCTATGCGGAATCCGCCCGCTGGTGCAAAAACCATGTTCAATCCTGCGCCGAGCTGGTACATCGCCATATCCCGCAACTGCCTGTCGAGCCTGTCAAGGAAGCCATTGAGCTCACGCGCCTTGAAAGCCGCTCCGCCACAGAAGCGCGGCCTCAACTGGAAGCGCTCTATGGCCTGGTCGCTGAACGCTACCCCGAGGCAATAGGCGGACAGTTGCCTGCCGACAGCCTCTACGGGCCCTGACCATGAACGCAGCCAACCCTGAAAGCGCCGTCGCTACAGATCCGGCGCGGCCATTTCTCCCAAAGGAAAAGCGTTCACTGCAAAAGGCGCATCGACTGACTCCCAAGCAGAAGCCTCTCGCTTTGAAAGCCGCCCCGGCCCAGAAAACCTCTCGCCTGTGGTCGGTCGCGGGCGTGCTGCTCATTCTGCTGGCCTGGCACGCCGCGGCCAAGGCCATGGGGCCGATGATGATGGCCACGCCTCTGCAGACACTGCAAGCCGTCCCGCGCCTGATGCAAAGCCCGCATTTCATGGAGCACGCCGGCGCCTCATTGATGCGCATCGGCCTGGGCGTCAGCACCGGCTGCGCCCTCGGCTTTGTTCTGGGCATACTCGCCGGACACAGCTCGCGGCTGCGTGGCCTTCTTGAACCGCTGCGCTGGCTGCTGATGTCCATCCCGCCGGTGATCGTAGTGGTGCTGGCCATGCTGTGGTTCGGCCTGGGCTCTCCCATGGTGATATTCATGACCGTACTGATGATGTCGCCCGGCATGTATGTGAATACGGTCAAGGGCATGCTGCAGATCGACCGCCAGCTCACAGAAATGACCCAGGTCTACCGTTTCGGTTTCTGGCGGCGGCTGCGCCATCTGTATCTGCCCGCTCTCACCGCTCCTTTGACGGCTGCCTTGCTGATCGCCACAGCCGGCGGCGTGCGCCTGGTCGTCATGGCGGAAGTGCTGGGCGCGGAAAGCGGGGCCGGCTATGCCCTGGCCAATGCCCGCAGCACCTTCGATACCGCCGAACTCTATGCCTGGGTGTTGTTGATCCTGTTGCTGGTCGCCATGCTGGAATTCCTGCTGCTGCAGCCATTGCAGCGCCGCCTGGGTAAATGGAAGGAGCCCAGCCATGCTTGAACTGCGGAATGTCAGTCTTGCCTACGGACCCCGGCAAGTCCTGCGGGAAATCAGTCTTCAGGTGGCCCCGGGCCAGCGCTACGGTTTGTTGGGAGCCAGCGGCAACGGCAAGAGCTCACTGCTGAGAATCGCGGCGGGCATCACAACTCCAACCAAGGGCAGCTGCATCAACGACTACCGCTCACCGGTTCTGCTGTTCCAGGAACCCCGCCTGCTTCCCTGGCGCCGTGTACGCGAGAACCTGGAAATCCCGCTGCGAGCCATGGGATTATCCAAGGAAGAAGCCACTGAAAGAAGCCTTGATTGGCTCTACAAGGTAGATCTTAAAGAATGTGTGGAATCCTGGCCCGGCGAACTGTCCGGCGGCATGGCGCAGCGCGCCGCGCTGGCCCGCGCCTTTGCCATGCAGCCGGATCTCCTGCTTCTGGATGAACCCTTCAGCGCGCTTGACCCCGCCTTGCGCAGCAGCCTGGCCGACCTGTGCATGGACTATGTCCGCACAAGCGGCGCCGCGCTGATATGCAGCAGCCACCACCCTCAGGAACTGGTTCGCATGGTGGATCACTGCCTGCTCATCCATCAAGGCCAATTGCTGCGCTATGCCATTGATTCCAGCGACCCCCAGCAGGTTGCGCAGGAACTGCATGAGCGTCTGACAGAACAGGAAACCGCCCCATCATGAATTATCCGCTCATCCCGCTGCCGCACCTTTTTACCGTCCAGTGCTTCACCGGAACCCTGTTCTACGCCGGGTAAGGCCATCCGCACAAACACTCCTCAAAACAAGAAATCCCCATTTTCGGAATCCGTAACCATGTCCGCACTCCCCTTTCGAATTCTCCCTCTGGCCATCGCCCTGGGGCTGACAACAGGGCCCGCCGCCGCCCAGAACGCCCCGCAAGACAGCAATGTATCCACACTGACACCCGTTACGGTGACAGGCCAGCTGCGCACCCGCTCGCTGGACCGGGGCGTCGCCCAGGAAAAAATCATCCTGGAACGCGTCCCCGGCGGCACCAACCTGGTGG
>JAAZDZ010000503.1 GCA_012512545.1 Alcaligenaceae bacterium
CCGCCGACCTCGAAGAATCCAGCATCGACCGGCCTGTTCTCAACCGGGCCACGACCCTGAGAGACTCATGGGGCAAGAACAAGTGAGCAACACGACTCCTCCGCGCAAAACGCCGCAGGCGCTCGACTTCAAAAGCGCCACGCTCTATGCCATTCGCATCGTGCTGCACGAGGCCGACACCCGCTCTTTGCTCGACGCCCTGGCCAAGCGCATGAACGATGCTGGCGCCTTCTTCGAGAACGAGCCCGTCGTAGTCGATGCCAGCCGCATCGAATCCCTGATCGACTGGCCCGCGCTGGTCGAGGCGCTGCGCAGGCACAGCCTCCACCCGATGGGCGTCATCGCCACGGGCAAGCAACAGGAAGCCGCCGCGGCTGCGGGCCTGCCCGCCGTCGAGGTGGGTAGCGCTCCCACCCGCCCCGCTGCGGCGCCCGCCCCGGAACACGATGTCCCGGCAGCAGCAGTCATTCCCGAAAAAACAGCGGACAGCCCAGCTGCCGGGGCACCCCAGGAAAAGGCCGCCCCGCCACCCGAAACACCGGCCATTGCCGAGCCGGCCCCGGCCGCCATGGTGATCAACCGTCCGCTACGCTCAGGCCAGCGCGTCTATGCCCGCAACACCGACCTCATCGTCATTGGCATGGTCAGTCGTGGCGCTGAAGTCATCGCCGACGGCAACATCCATGTCTACGGGCCCATGCGGGGCAAGGCCATGGCGGGAGCGCGCGGCGACAGCAGCGCGCGCATTTTTACCACTCAGCTTGACCCGGAACTCGTGGCAATCGCCGGTGTGTACCGGGTCATTGAAACCGGGCTGGAGCCAGCCCTGCAGAACAAGCCCGCCATCGTCCGTCTCAGTGGCGAAAGCTTGCAAATTGAATCATTGGGCAACTAACGGGGCCAGCTAGTCAGGGCCAACCGTTTTTTGCTTTACGATTACGTAAAACTATCGAACTATAGGAATTCAATCGTCATGGCGCGAATCGTTGTGGTGACATCTGGCAAAGGCGGCGTCGGCAAGACGACCACCAGCGCAAGCTTTTCGGCAGGTCTGGCCATGCGGGGCCATAAAACCGTGGTCATCGACTTCGACGTCGGGCTGCGCAATCTCGACCTCATCATGGGATGCGAACGCCGCGTTGTATATGACTTCGTCAATGTGATCCAGGGCGAAGCATCGCTGAACCAGGCGCTGATCCGCGACAAGCAACTGGAAAACCTCTTCATTCTGCCGGCTTCCCAGACCCGCGACAAAGACGCGCTCACCAAGGAAGGGGTGGAAAAGGTTCTTGATGAACTGGCCAATATGGGCTTTGAATACATCATCTGCGATTCGCCCGCCGGCATTGAAACCGGCGCCCTTATGGCCTCGTATTTCGCCGATGACGCCATTGTCGTCACCAACCCCGAAGTCTCGTCCGTCCGGGATTCCGACCGTATTCTGGGCATACTTTCCGCCAAGTCGCGGCGTGCCGAACAGGGCGAAGAACCCATCAAGGAATACCTGCTCCTGACCCGCTACAGCGCCAAGCGCGTAGCCGATGGCGAAATGCTGTCGCTTCAGGATATCGAAGACATTCTGCGCATCAAGCTGGTTGGCGTCGTTCCTGAATCGGAAGCCGTTCTGCAGGCTTCCAACCAGGGGATTCCCGCCATCCACCTGCGCGACACCGACGTGGCTGCGGCCTACCAGGATGTGATCTCACGCTACCTGGGCGAAGAGCTGCCGCTGCGCTTTACTGAATACGAAAAACCCGGACTCTTCAAGCGCCTGTTCGGGGGGAAATAAAATATGTCCTTTCTTTCATTCCTGCTCGGCCAGAAGAAGACTTCGGCAAGCGTGGCGAAGGACCGCCTGCAACTCATCCTCATCAACGAACGCCGCACTGGAGTCACGCCTGACTACCTGCCGCGCCTGCAGAAGGAACTCGTGGAAGTCATTTCACGCTATGTGAAAATCAACCCCGATGACATCAAGGTCAATCTGGACCGCCAGGATTCCCTGGAAGTCCTGGAAGTGAAGATCGAGATGCCGCAGCCGGAAAACGCTCCCCCTGAAAAATAAGGTGCTGGCTTCATGCGCCCGACACGGCCTGCTGTGGTCGCAATCCGCGGCCTGCAGGCCAGAAGCGCCTCTTCAAAGCCGGTCGAATATCGAACCCATGCGGGGCGCGAACAGGCGTTCGTAAGTTTTGAGCAGGTGCGTGTCCGTCATGCCTGCAACGAAATCGCAGATTACGCGTCTTGAGCCTTCCGCTGCCCGGAACCGGGCCAGGATGTCGCCGGGCAGAAGCCGCTCAGGCTCGGACTCAAACGCTTCAAACACCGACACCACCATGCCCTGGCCCTTGAACTCAAGCTGCTGCACGCTGGCGCTGCGAATGACTTCATCCATGATGAACTGCTTCAGTGCATCAAGAAAATCGTGGGCGGCATCGTCCAGCACCAGGCGGTAGCGCAGCATGGGTTCTGCAAACGCCTGCTTTTCGTCATACCGGGCGGCCAGCAGAAAATAATTGACCAGGCGGCTGATATAGCGCTTGCGTGTGCCCCCATCGCCAAACAGGCCACTCACCATGACATCGTAGGGGTCGCGCGCCTCGCCTGCGTATTTTTCGGCCAGTGTGCTCAAAAATGTTTTGCAGACAGTAGCCGACACTTTCTCGCGAAATCGTTCGGCGCTCACCAGCCTTAACGCAATGGCGTCTTCGAGGTCGTGTACCCCATAGGCGATATCATCCGCGACATCCATGATGCTGCAGTCCAGCGATTGATGCAGGGTGCGGCCATGCTTTCCTGTGCGTGGCTGCCAGTCGGTGAAGGCCGCCTTGTCCTTAGCGCCCAGGGGCTGCAATATCCATTCAACGACTTCGTGTTCGCTGTCCAGATAGCATTTGGGCGGCGTTGACGCATAGACATCAATGGAACGGATGAAGGAATAGTTATCCAGCAGGCGGGGCGTGAGCCCGGGCTGATACAACTTTGAATACGCCGCCGGATACTTCAACACACCCAGCAGAGCGCGGCGCGACAGATTGGCCCCGGCTTTTTCAGAGAAGTTTTCCAGCCGGGACAGCAGGCGCAGGGTCTGGCCGTTGCCTTCAAAACCACCGTGCCCGCGCATGCAGTAGTTCAGGGCCACCTCGCCGCCATGGCCAAATGGGGGGTGCCCCAGGTCGTGGGAGCAGGCAACCGCCTGAATCAGGCTGCGGTCCGGCAACACAGCCGTGGCCGGGTGCTGCGGGTGGGCCTTGGCCACCTGCTTGACCAGGCCAGAGGCGATCTGCGCGACTTCAAGCGAATGCGTAAGGCGGGTGCGATAGAAATCGCTGTCGCCCAGGTTGAGAATCTGTGTCTTACCCTGCAAGCGCCGGAAAGAGGCCGAATGGATCACCCGCGCATAGTCGATATCGCCTGCGTCGCGCGCGTCGTCCCCCCGGGCCTGCCATGCTTCGCGACGAGCCAGCCATTCCTCGCCCACTATTGATCTAAGCACTGCTGTCTTGCTCCTTTCCCCTGTCCCGCATCAACCACGATGCCGGTTCTGATCAAGACAGCATGATAATTCATGCAAAAAAAAACCGGCTCATGAAAGAACCGGCGAGAGGAAGTTACTTCAACCTTGGAGGTTGCCGTGGCTCTGCTGCCATCAACGCTTGCCGACCTGGTCGCCGATGACGCCGCCAATGGCCGCCCCACCTACCGTGCCCAGCACGCCGCCCCCCGTAATGGCTGCCCCGGCCACGCCACCGATACCTGCGCCCGTTACTGTGGCCTTCTGACGGCTGCTCATGCTGTCCCAACTGGAACAGCCTGCCATGGTGAAAGCCAGAACCGCGACGGCACTCAGACGAACAAGGTTTTGTGTTTTCATTGTGGTACTCCAATGTTGCTAGACGATGGAAACACCTTACCGCAGGATGTGCTTCGAATGGTTTTCGAAAACCGTCCAAGTGGTAAGTGGCAGAAACAATTGTATCTGCCGCGCCGCAGGGTAACGGGGGAAAACGCGGCTTATTCGGGAATGTTCTTGATCAGGGCCAGGACATCGCGAAATTGCGGGTGACGCGCCGAACCCAGCCATTCAAACATGGCCATTTCGCTGCTGGCCACATTGCCGCCGCTGGCCAGCCAGCGCTGCAGGGCAGCAGCCCGGTCGCTTTCGCGGCGCGAACCCACGCAATCGGTCAGCAGCCAGGGGGTGAGGCCCGACTGCGCCAGCCCCAGGGCGGTCTGCAGAACGCAGACATGGGCTTCTGTGCCGATCACCACCACATTGTGGCGCCCCACCGGCAGACGTTCGACAAACCCCGTTTCGCGGGTGGCATTGAAATGTTCCTTGTAGAGGACCAGATCGGCGTAATCCGCCAGCCGCGAGTCGGTCGCGCCGATTTTGTCGACGCAGTGCTCGGTTGCCACCACCGGCACGCCCAGTATGCGGGCGGCCGACAGCAGGCGCTGCGCGCGCTCCACCAGCACATCGCTGTCGTGGATGGCGGGTAGCATTTTTGCCTGCATATCGACCAGCAGCACCATGGAATCGTGATCGGCAAGAATACGGGGGTTCTGCATGGCGGGGCCTCCTGGTCGGGGTGGTTTATTTCAAAGGTTTGTAGCGCAGACGGCGCGGCTTGGCGGCTTCCTCGCCCAGACGCTGCCTCTTGTCGGCTTCGTATTCCTGGTAGTTTCCTTCAAAGAACACCACCTGGGAATCGCCTTCAAAAGCCAGAATATGCGTGGCGATGCGGTCGAGAAACCAGCGGTCGTGGCTGATCACCAGAACGGTGCCGGCAAATTCCAGCAAAGCGTCTTCCAGCGCGCGCAAGGTTTCGACATCAAGGTCGTTGGAAGGTTCGTCAAGCAGCAGAACGTTGCCGCCCTTGCTCAGAGTGCTGGCCAGATGCAGGCGGCCGCGTTCACCACCTGAGAGCTTGCCGACTGTTTTATTCTGATCGCCGCCCCGGAAGTTGAAACGGCCCAGGTAAGCGCGCGCGGGCATCTCGAAGCGGCCTACCGTGATGAGATCGGAACCATCCGAGATCGCCTCAAACACGGTTTTGTCGTCGGGCAATGTATCGCGCGACTGATCGACATAGGCCAGTTGCACCGTCTGGCCGATCTTGACTTCGCCGCTATCGGGTTGCTGCTGACCGGCAATCATGCGAAACAGCGTGGATTTACCCGCGCCGTTGGGGCCGATGATGCCGACAATGGCGCCGGCGGGCACGCGAAAACTGAGGTCGTCGATCAGCAGTCGCTCGCCGAATGCCTTGTTCACGTTCACGAACTCAATGACTTCATTGCCCAGGCGTTCGGCCACGGGGATGAAGATTTCCTGAGTCTCGTTGCGCTTCTGGTATTCGTGGGAAGACAGTTCCTCGAAGCGCGACATGCGGGCCTTGGCCTTGGCCTGGCGCCCCTTGGGGTTCTGGCGCACCCATTCCAGCTCTTTCTGGATCGTGCGCTGGCGGGCGGATTCCGAGGCTTCTTCCTGCTTGAGACGATCTTCCTTTTGTTCCAGCCACGAGGTGTAATTGCCCTTCCAGGGAATACCATGGCCGCGATCGAGTTCAAGAATCCATTCGCAGGCGTTATCCAGGAAGTAGCGATCGTGCGTGACGGCCACCACCGTGCCGGGAAACCGTTCCAGGAATTGCTCCAGCCATTCCACGCTTTCGGCATCAAGGTGGTTGGTGGGTTCGTCTAGCAGCAGCATGTCGGGCTTGGACAGCAACAGGCGGCACAACGCCACACGACGCTTTTCGCCACCGGACAGATTGGCGACAGAAGCATCCCAGGGCGGCAGGCGCAAGGCATCAGCGGCGATTTCCATCTGGTGCTCGATGTCGTCGGAGCCGCTGGACGCCGCCGCTGCGATGATGGCTTCAAGCTCGCCTTGTTCGGTCGCCAGCGCGTCGAAATCGGCATCGGGTTCGGAATAGGCGGCATAGACTTCATCCAGGCGTTTGCGGGCCTGAAAGACTTCGCCCAGCCCCTCTTCCACCGACTGGCGCACTGTATGTTCGGGGTCAAGCACCGGCTCTTGCGGCAGATAGCCGATTTTGATGCCGGGCATGGGAATGGCTTCGCCTTCAATCTCGGTATCAATGCCCGCCATGATGCGCAGCAAAGTGGACTTGCCAGAGCCATTCAGGCCGAGCACGCCAATTTTGGCACCCGGAAAGAAGGAAAGAGAGATGTCGCGCAAAATCTGACGCTTGGGCGGCACGATTTTGCCCACGCGATTCATGGAAAAGACGTATTGGGCCATATACCAGGAAAAAGTTGAAAGGACGGGCCCCAGCGGCGCGTCCGATGATCAAGAACAATTGCGATTGTAGGCCGGGCCAGTGGAAAATGCCTTATACCCGGATTTCACACCCGCCTTGTGTACGCAGCGATGCGAATGACGCGGTTGAAATCGCCTGCCGCCATTACGGCACTAAAATGGGGAATGCAAAACAGGGAGCCGCACATGACCTCAGAACCCGATCTGACATTCACCCAGGAAGAAATCGACCTTCTCGGCCATACCGCTGACGCCATGAGCGCCTACATGGGCAAACCCGTCATTGCCGAAATCATGGATGCCGAAGACACGGGCGCCGAGTGGGTCGCTTTTGGCATCCCTCTGGATGTCAACGACGAAATCGACGAAGAAGCCATGGTGGTCATTCAGCTGGGCGGCCCCGGCGCGCGCTATGCGGGCAATCGGGGCGGCCTGGAAGCCAACGCCGATGTCTACAGCTGCGAATGCCTGTGGATCATCCAGTTATCGGACGAAGAAAACGGCCGCTACATGAAGGTAGACCCGCTGCAGCAGGAATACGAGGCCAGCAACGACCTTCCAGAGCTGCTGCCGTTCAATGTCAGTAACGATGCTTTCGCCAATCTGGCGGAGGATGACGATGACGGCATTGAAGCCGGAGACGCCGCCCAGGACGACGAAGCGCGCCGCATGGATCAGCTTCTGGACAGCCTGCCGCCGCCCTCGCGGCGTCTGCACTGAACCGCAGCGCTTTACATGCGCACGCGGTCGCGCATATAAAGCGCGGCTCCCACAGGCCACATCGCATATACCAGCAGCCGCGACGCAGTGCCCTTCAGGCTGCGCCCGCGCGGCTGCGGCAGGCTGGCCGCCCGCAGGTGCAAATAGAAGCGCGTATAGCGGGCCCCCGCCATCAGGAAGGCGCGCGGCCGGTAACGAAACCAGGGCAGGCATTCGACCACGGTATCCTGCGCCAACAGCCACAAGCCCAGAGCGTGCTGCTGACCATCGCGCTGGCGCGACAGCGAATCGCTGCTGTCGTAATAAACGCGGAACACCTGATTCACGAAACGGGTCATATAGCCGGCCCGCGCAATCGCCCGCCACACCAGGCTTTCAGGAACGAAACCAGCGATTTCTTCGGGAAAAGGGAATTTCAGCAGCACTTCCGTGCGCATGCAGCCGAATTTCTCTCCTGAGACATGGTATTTGAACGTCATGTCCAAGGCTGTGGCATCCACCACATCGTGGGGATAGCGATCGCCCACAATGCTGCCATCGGGGCGCGCGCACAGCCCGGTAATCGCCACATAGCGGTCGCGGTCTTCTTCGGGAATGCCGTACCAGATCGACATCATCGAAGCCAGCGCATCTTTTTCCAGGGTGTCGTCGCTGTCAAGCGCCACCACCAGTTCTCCCGCCGCCTTGCGCACGCCGCGGTTGAAAGCCGTCTTTTTGTGCAGATTCTTCTGCCAGACGTAATGGATGGGAAACCGCGCTTCACGCTGCCATTCCAGCACCAGAGCGCGGGTGCTGTCGGTGGACCCGTCATCGACGATGATCCATTCGAAATCCTGCCACGTCTGATCGCGCAGAGACGCATAAACCCGGCCCAGGGTATGGGCCCGGTTATAGGTCGGCGTCACGACAGTGAACAGAGGACGGTTTGGTGACATGACAAAAAAAAGAACCTGCTGACAATGAGCCGATGATAGGTCAAAAAAAAACCGCAGATGGGAATCTGCGGTTTTAATTGCCTAACTTACAATTAGCGACAAGCCCCCTTGCGGGGCGAGGCTGTCAGTAGCGGCAAGCAGGCGGCGTGATGCGCAAGCAAAAGCTCAGGCGCGCTTCACTTTTTCAAGCATTTTGAAGACACCCTTGGGGGAGCCCACGAAAAGACGCTTGAAAGCCTTGCCAAGGCAACGGCGCTCAAGGGTGTTGCGACGTGTACGTTTGATTTCTGCCATGATGATATATCTCCGCTATGAATCTTTGCCACAACCAGACTGGCCAGGACACAGCCTGTAGATAAACTGGGGGCGAATCCACCATTCTAACTCAAAACCTGCCGTTCCCACAAAAAGCTGCCCTTGCGCCAGGCATGAAGCCTGCTGTTTTTCACCCCGCAGCCCGCACGCTGCTCCACGCCGCCTTCATGCGAAGGGGCGCGCGACGCGGCATATGCCGAATCCGCCCCGCCTGATGCCGACGCTTGAAAAGACCATTATCATTTACCCCCATGAGCTCCCACATCCGCATCTTCGGCGCCCGCCAGAACAACCTCAAAAACCTCGATGTCTCCTTTGATACTGGCACATTCACCGTGATTACGGGGGTGTCGGGCTCGGGCAAGAGTTCGCTGGCCTTCGACACCCTGTACGCAGAAGGCCAGCGCCGCTACGTCGAAACCTTTTCGCCCTATGCGCGTCAGTTTCTTGACCGCATGGACAAGCCGCAGGTCGAACGCATAGAAGGCATATTGCCCGCCATTGCCATCGACCAGGTCAACCCGGTACGCAATTCGCGCAGCACCGTGGGCACCATGACGGAACTCAACGACCACCTCAAGCTGCTCTATGCCCGCCTGGGCAGGCTGTTCTGCCGTTGCTGCGCCCGCCCTGTGAAACGCGACGACCCGGAATCCATCCGCCAGGATCTCGCCCTGCGTTCCAGCCAGCAGGGCGACCCCCGGCTGGTCATCACCTTTCCCATTGCGATTCCCGCCAACTTCACCGAAGAAGAGGTCCGGGGCTTTCTCGATCAGCAGGGCTATGTGCGGATTCACCACGAAGAAACCCGCGAGCGCCCTGCAGAACCCGCCTCCAGAGGCAAAAACACCAAAAAAGGCAGCGGCCGAAAAACGGCGCAGACTGAACAGCAGCGCATACTGCATGTGGTGCAGGACCGCTTCCGCTATGGCAACGCCGAAACTCAGCGCGTCATGGAAGCGCTCGATACCGCTCTCAGGCAAGGCGATGGTCACATCACCATTCACGCTCTGGATGACGAAGGCGAAGACGCGGCAGCATGGCGCTACAGCAACCGGCTGCACTGCGCCCAGTGCGATATCGAATACAGCGCCCCCCTGCCCAGCACGTTCTCCTTCAATTCGCCGCTGGGCGCCTGCGAACACTGTCGCGGTTTCGGGCGCGTCATGGGCATTGACTACGATCTGGTGGTTCCCGACGAACGCAAAACCCTGCGGGAAGGCTGCGTCCGCCCCTGGCAGACTCCGAGCTACAAGGAATGCCAGGTTGAGCTGGAACGCTACGCCGCCCCGGCCGGGGTGCGGTTGGACACGCCCTGGAAAGACCTTGACGAACACGAGCGGCAATGGGTAATTCAGGGCGACCCGCAATGGAAGGGGGGCAATACCGCCTGGAAAACCCAATGGTATGGGGCACAGCGCTTTTTCGACTGGCTGGAATCGCGCAGTTACAAAATGCATGTGCGGGTACTGCTTTCAAAGTATCGCAGCTACACGCCCTGCCCGGCCTGCGGCGGCGCCCGCCTGAAGCCCGATGCCACCTTGTGGCGGCTGGGCGGCCACCTGTCGCCTGACGTAGAAGGCGGGCGGGCGCGCTTTCTGCCCGTGCATGCCCAATGGTCTGAAGACACATTGCGCCAGCTGCCGGGGCTGAGCGTTCACGATCTCATGCGCCTGCCCATTGAGCGGGTGCGCAGCTTCTTCAACGAACTGACCTTCGGCGCCCGCATGGATGCCGCGCTTGATCTTCTCCTGACCGAAGTGCGCGCCCGGCTGAAATTTCTGTGCGATGTCGGCCTGGGCTATCTGTCGCTCGACCGCCAGAGCCGGACATTATCGGGGGGCGAGGTGCAGCGCATCAATCTCACCACCGCGCTGGGCACATCGCTCGTCAACACGCTGTTCGTGCTCGACGAGCCCTCCATCGGCCTGCACCCGCACGACATGCACCGCATCGTCCAGGTCATGCACAGGCTGCGCAATAACGGCAACAGCCTGGTGGTGGTGGAACACGACCCGCAGGTCATGGTGGCCGCCGACCGCATTATCGACATGGGGCCGGGGCCGGGCGAACGCGGCGGCCAGATCGTCTTCGATGGCCAGCCCGACGCCCTGCGTTCAGCCAGCACCCTTACCGGCCGCTACCTGGGCGGCCACCTGCGGGTGGAAGCACCACGCCCGCAACCTGTGGCCGACAACACGCCCCGCCTGATTCTGGAAGGCGTGCGGGCCAACAACCTGAAAAACGTTTCCGTTTCCATTCCTCTGGGCCGCCTGGTCTGCATCACCGGCGTATCGGGTTCGGGCAAGTCCACCCTGGTGCAGGATGTCCTCTATCCCGCCATGCTGAAAAAGCTGGGGCGGCCCACCGACGCTCCCGGCGAATACGACCGCCTGCTGGGCGACGACCGTCTCTACGATGTAACGCTGGTAGACCAGACCCCCATCGGCAAAACAGCGCGTTCCAACCCCGCCAGCTATGTGGGCGCCTTCGACGCCATCCGCAAACTGTTCACCCAGGCGCCGCTGGCCAGGGAACGCGGCTACACGCCCGGCACATTCAGCTTCAACAGCGGCGATGGCCGCTGCCCCACTTGCGGCGGGACGGGGTTTGAACACGTCGAAATGCAGTTTCTGTCCGACGTCTACCTGCGCTGCCCGGATTGCGACGGCAAGCGCTTTCGCCCGGAAATCCTTGAAATCCGGCTGGAGCACCTGGGCCGCACGGCGTCCATTGACGAAGTGCTGGAAATGACGGTCAACGAGGCCCTGGAGTTTTTCTCGGGCCTGCGCGATGTGCAGCGCGCCCTGGCGCCGCTGGCCGACGTGGGACTGGAATACCTGCGCCTGGGCCAGCCCGTGCCCACCTTGTCGGGCGGCGAGGCGCAACGCCTCAAGCTGGCGGGCCACCTGGTGGAAACCAAGGCCGACGCTAAGGGGCTGGCGGTGAAGGGCAAGCTGTTCCTGTTCGACGAGCCCACCACCGGCCTGCACTTCGATGACGTGGCACGGCTGATGCGGGCCTTCCGCCGACTGCTGGCGGGCGGCCACAGCCTGCTGGTCATTGAGCACAACCTGGATGTCGTGCAAGCCTCGGACTGGGTGATTGACCTTGGTCCGGATGGCGGCGAGCAGGGCGGCCAGATCGTCGGCGCAGGCACGCCCACCGACCTGATGGCCATTGAAAATTCCCACACCGGCCAGGCGCTGAAGGAATACGCCGACACCATTATCCGGGCCAGCGAAGGCGGCGACGCTTATCAGGCCGATGCCGCACCGCCTGCCACGACCCGCCTGAAAGTGGCCGAACCCGCCGCCGTTTACCTCGTTGAAACCGACGACGATGCCGCAGGCAGTCCGCTGCAAAGCATTCTGCGGCGCCGCCGCGCGGGGCAGAAGAACATTGATATCCTGAACGCCCGCGAACACAATCTGAAAGGCGTGGATGTCAGCATTCCGCGCGACACCTTCACCGTCATTACCGGCGTGTCAGGCTCCGGGAAATCCACCCTGGCTTTCGACATTCTCTTCAATGAAGGTCAGCGCCGTTATCTGGAATCCCTCAACGCCTATGCCCGCGCCATTGTGCAGCCAGCGGGCAAGCCCGATGTGGACGCCATCTACGGCATTCCGCCCACCGTGGCGATTGAACAGCGCACCAGCCGCGGGGGACGGAAATCAACCGTCGCCACCATGACGGAAATCCACCATTTCCTGCGCCTGCTGTACATGAAGCTGGGCACGCAATAC
>JAAZDZ010000504.1 GCA_012512545.1 Alcaligenaceae bacterium
CCCGCCGCTGTTTGCTCAGCCAGGCGTCAACGGATGGGCCAGCCGTACATCAGGCCGCCATCCTTCCACTGGGCGTTGAGACCACGCTCCAGCTTCATGGGCGAGGAAGCTCCGATATTGCGATCAAAGGATTCGCCATAGTTGCCGACCTGCTTGATGATGTTGTAGGCCCACTTGTTGTCGATGCCCATGCCCTTGCCCATTTCTCCGGTCACACCCAGGATGCGCTGGATATTGGGGTTGTCGCTTTTGGTCATTTCATCGACGTTTTCAGACGTGATGCCGTATTCTTCGGCTTCAAGCATGGCGTTCAGCGCCCAACGGACAATCATGAACCATTCGTCGTCGCCCTGACGCACCATAGGGCCAAGAGGCTCTTTGGAGAAGTCTTCCGGCAGAATCACATGATCATCGGGGTTGGGCAGCGTTGTACGAACCGTTGCCAGGCCGGATTTATCGGTTGTGAAGGCATCGCAGCGCCCGCCTTCGTATGAACGCATGGCTTCATCGGGGCTGTTGATGACAACTGGCGTGAAGGTCAGGCCATTTGAACGGAACCAGTCGGCCAGGTTGAGTTCGGTGGTGGTGCCCGGCTGCACGCAGACCGTGGCGTTATCGAGTTCCTTAGCGCTGGATACGCCGATTTCCTTCTTCACCATGATGCCCTGGCTATCGTAATAGTTTGTGCCGGTGCTCATCAGGCCCAGGGTAGTGTCGCGGGTGACAGTGGCTGTGGTGTTGCGCGTCAGGACATCGACCTCGCCGGACTGCAGGGCGGTGAAACGCTGCTGTGTAGTGACCGAAGTCACCTTGTATTTGGAGGCATCGCCAAATACCATGGCGGCGATCGCGCGGCAGATGTCGACATCGACCCCGCTCCATTCGCCCCGGCTGTCGGCGATGGAGAAGCCCGGCAGCCCGGTATGCACGCCGCACTGGACGAAGCCCTTGCTCTTGACCGCATCGAAAGTCTCGCCCGCCTGAGCGGCGGTTCCGATACACAATAATGACGCACCAACCGCCAACGCTGTTTTTAATTTCATGGGGTCTCCTCTCGTTCTCGTTATGGCTGCTCGTGGCATACAATGAATGCCTGAGGCTTCACAAATGTAGCCGCTTGCATACCGCCCGCAACATGGGGGATATCCCTTGAGATTCCGGTGTAAACAGGGCCGCGCCTGCGTGGCCACAACGGCCCAATGATCGAATTCCAGCATGTGTTCAAGTCCTACGGACGCGGTCGCAATATTCTCGCTGACGTGAATTTCCGCATCCAGCCAGGCGAATTCGTCTTCGTTTCCGGGCCTTCCGGCGCGGGGAAATCCACCCTGCTCAAGCTCATAGGCGGGCTCGAACCCCCCAGCCGGGGCGCCACCCTGGTCAATGGCCGCCGCAGCGACCGCATGCCCGCCCGCGCCCGTCCCTATCTGCGTCGCGCCATCGGTGTCATCTTGCAGGACATGCATTTGCTTTACGACCGCAACGCCATTCAGAACGTGCTGCTGCCTCTGGCGGTGGCCGGTCATGCGCCTGCGCAAGCCATGTCGCGGGCCCGCGCCGCCATGGAAAAGGTAGGGCTGTCGGGCAAGGAAGACCTCAACCCGGTGGAAATGTCGGGCGGTGAACAACAGCGTCTGGCCATCGCCCGCGCCATCGTCAACCGCCCGGCCATCCTGATCGCCGACGAGCCCACCGCCAATCTCGATGAAGACAGCGCACGCCGCATCATGGATGTTTTCCGTGATTTCAACCGGGTCGGTGTCACCACCCTGATCGCCTCCCACGATCGCCGCCTGATGTCGGCCTACGCCAACCGCACCATGCGCATCGAGGGCGGGCGCTTCACCGACAGCCCGGGGGCATGATGAAACGCTGGCTGAATCAACATCGCTATGCCCTGGCCGTTGCCCTGCGCCGACTGGGTAACCAGCCGTTCTCGTCACTGTGCAATATTCTGGTCATCAGCCTGAGCCTGGCCGTTCCCATCGTGGTCGCCGCCATACTCGACACTGCGCAGCCGGTGGTGCGGCAGATTCCCGTTTCGGCCGAAGTCACCCTCTACCTGGAGCGCTCCACCCCGCTCGCCTCTGCAGAACAGCTGGGGGCTGAACTCAGGCAGCGGCATGCAGAACATATCGACACCCTTGAAGTCATCGACCGCGAGAAAGCGCTGGCAGATCTGCGCCGTCAGCCTGCCTGGTCGGATGCCCTGGCGGTTCTGCCCGACAACCCGCTGCCTCATGCCATCGTCATCACGCTGCATCAGCACCCCGACATCGCTTCAACCAGCGCGCAGCTCAGCGCGCAATGGCGCGAGCTTGATGCGGTCGATGCCGTGCAGGTGGACAGCGCATGGGTTCAGAGGCTGCAATCGTTGCTGGATTTCCTGGGCATCGGCCTGTGGCTGCTGGCGCTGGGCGTGGCCGTGGTAGTACTGGCCACTGTTTTCAATACGGTCAGGCTGCAGGCCCTCAATCAGCGCGAAGAAATCGCCATCGCCCGCCTGGTGGGAGCAACCGAGTCCTTCGTGCGGCGCCCTTTCCTGTACCTGGGTGCGCTGACCGGCCTGCTTGCGTCCGGGCTGGCCACCGTCACGGCCTGGGTTGCGCTGCAGCCGCTCAATACCGCCATCAACCGCCTGGCAAGCAGTTACGGCACCGAGCTCTCGCTGCATCTGCCCGACAGTGTCAGCCTGTTGCTGGCGGGTGTTGTCATCGCCATTCTGGGCGCGCTTTCCGCCCGCTGGTCCGTCAATCGCAATACGCATTTCTAAGCATGTCGTTGCCCCCCGCCATCAATGATTTCGCCGTGCGCGTGTGCGCCTGGCAGCGTCGGCACGGGCGCCAGCACCTGCCCTGGCAGAATACCCGCGACCCGTATCGGATCTGGCTGTCTGAAATCATGCTTCAGCAAACCCAGGTCGGAACCGTCATCCCCTACTACCAGCGTTTCCTGGAACGCTTTCCTGACCTCCAGACGCTGGCGGGAGCCGGGCAGGAAGACGTCATGCCCTATTGGGCAGGCTTGGGCTACTACGCCCGCGCCCGCAATCTGCATCGTTGCGCCCAGGTGCTGGTGGCTGAACACGGCGGACACTTTCCACCCGACTCACGGGCCATTGCCGGGCTGCCTGGCATCGGACGCTCCACGGCGTCGGCCATTGCGGCCTTCGCCTATGGCGAGCGCTCACCCATCATGGATGGCAACGTCAAACGCGTATTCACGCGTTTTTTCGGTGTGCATGGCTACCCTGGTCTGAGGGCGGTTGAACAACGCCTGTGGGGGCTGGCCGAAACCGCCCTTGAGCGGGCGCCAGATGACCTGGACATGACGGCCTACACACAGGGCCTGATGGACCTCGGCGCTCAGCTTTGCAGCCGCGGCAAGCCACAATGTGAAGCCTGCCCCCTGGCCAGCAATTGCGAGGCGAAACGGCTGGGCCTGCAGCGCGAACTGCCCGAACCGCGCCCCCGGCGTACCATCCCCGACCGTCATTGCGCCATGCTGATCCTGCATGGCGACAAGCATGTCCTGCTGGAAAAACAGCCGCAGTCGGGAGTGTGGGGCGGGCTGTGGAGCCTGCCGCGCTATGACAGCTCACACGCCCTGGCAGAAGCCTGTATCAGTCAGGGCATTGCCGTGCCGGATTCCGGGCGCATGGCGACATTTGTTCATACATTCACGCATTTCCGTCTGCATATCGAGCCCTGGATGGTCGATGTACCGCGCCGCGCGGCGGAATGGCTGCCTGAACAGAGCTGGACGCCCTTTGAGCTACTGCCGCACATCGCACTGCCCGCACCCGTGCGCACACTGCTGGAGCCTCTGCCCTACACCCGCAAGGCATGAGCCAACGCCAGCGCGTAAAACTCAGGTGCGGGGCGGCTGATAGCGGCTGATACTCATCAGAACCCCGCCCGCAACGCCAAGCGTCAGCAGCGCGGTGCCGCCGTAGCTGAGAAAGGGCAAAGGCACGCCCACCACTGGAAGAATGCCGGTGACCATGCCGATGTTCACAAACACGTATACGAAGAACATCATGGCCATGCCCCCGGCCAGCAGGCGCCCGTACTGGGTACGCGCCTGCAGGGCGATATGCAGCCCGCGCAGCACCAGCAGGCCATAGAGCACCAGCAGCATGATGCCGCCATACAGGCCGAACTCCTCAGCGAAAACGGCGAAGATGAAATCTGTCGTGCGTTCCGGGATGAAATCCAGATGCGCCTGCGTACCCATCAGATAGCCTTTTCCGTACACACCGCCCGAGCCAATGGCGATCATGGACTGTATGGTGTGAAAACCCCTTCCGAGAGGATCGACGCTTGGGTCCAGCAACGTACATACACGATGCTTCTGATATTCGTGCAGCAATACCCAATCCACACCAGGCTGGCAGATTCTGTCTTCGTAGTAAATCACTCCGCCGATCAGCACAGCCCCCGCCACAAACAGTGGAACCAGCAAGCGGAATGACAGGC
This sequence comes from Alcaligenaceae bacterium, assembly GCA_012512545.1. Classification (GTDB taxonomy): domain Bacteria; phylum Pseudomonadota; class Gammaproteobacteria; order Burkholderiales; family Burkholderiaceae_B; genus Yanghanlia. Next base: position 4,479 of record JAAZDZ010000504.1, read on the forward strand.
CGCCGAAATAGATCACGCAGAACCCGCTGGCAAATACCAGCAGGGCAGTTCCGAGATCGGGCTGACGCACGATCAGCACAAAGGGAATGGCCAGCAGCAGCGAGGCCACAAGATAGTCGCGAATGCGCAGATTGCCCTGATTCTTATGAAAATACCAGGCCAGCATCATGGGCACAGAGATTTTCAGCATTTCGGACGGCTGAATGCGTGCGAACCCGAGATCAAGCCAGCGCGTGGCGCCCTTGCTGGTTTCACCGAAAAACTCCACGCCCAGCAACAGCGCCACCCCAATAACGTAGACATAGGGAGAAAGCCGCATCAGCAAGGGAGGCGGCAAAATGGCGGCCCCCCACATCGCCCCAAACGCGATCAGAAAATTTCGGGCCTGGTCAGAAAAGCGCCAGTCAGTGCCGCCGACCGCGGAATGCATGATGGTCAACCCCAACAGCGACATAATGACCAGCAAGGTCAGCAAGGGCCAGTCAAAGGCGGTCAGCACTCTCAGACCCTGTTGCGCAACTCTTTTCATTCCACACTCCTGAGCTGCAAACGCACAGCGGGCTGCGGTGCGGTCGGCACAGTGCGGGCCGGTTCCTCGTCTTCCTGAGACAGCGGGGGCGGGAAATCCTCGAACGCCACGGCGGCATCGGGCGACTCGCCATCAGAGCCTTCCTGTTCAGGTTCCAGGGTAAGAGCGGGCTGGTAAGAAGACGGGAAGCTGGCTGCCTGACGCGCCGCGACACGCTCAGGCGCCAGCCAGTAATCGAACACCCGGCGGGAAATCGGCGCCGCCGCCGTCGTGCCCCAGCCCCCATTTTCCACAATCAATGCCAGGGCGATCTGGGGATCTTCCATGGGCGCATACGCCATGAACAGCGAATGATCCCGTAAACGTTCATCCACCGTATTGGCGTCGTATCGCGCGCCACGCAGGCTGAAGACCTGGGCGGTGCCGGTCTTGCCGGCGGCCTGGTACTCCGCCCCCTGAAACACACGGCGGGCGGTTCCCTTGCGCACAACATCCACCATGGCATCGCGGATGATTTCCAGATTTTCCGGCTTGAGATCAATGATGTGAGAAGGCTCGGTCACGGTTTTCTCGACTGCTCCAGAACGCGGCCAGTGGATTTCATCCACCAGATGCGGGCGCATGTACACGCCATCGTTCGCCAGCACGGACGTAGCCTGGGCCAGCTGCAGCAAAGTAAAGGAGTTATAGCCCTGCCCGACCGCCACCGACACGGTTTCACCGGCATACCAGCGCTGTTGAGACGGCTTCTTGTAGGCGTTGCGCTTCCATTCCGTTGACGGCAGAATGCCGCGGCGCTCGCCATCCAGGTCAATTCCGGTTCGCTGGCCGAAACCAAACTGCTTGGAAAAATCGTGCAACGCATTCACGCCGATTTCCGGCCCCAGGGAAAAGAAGTAGGTGTCAGACGACACCACGATGGCCCGGTGCATGTCTGTCGGGCCGTAAGCCGCGCCTCCCGCATTGCGAAAGCGCTGTCCGCCAAACTCGAAATAACCCGGGTCATGAATCCGTTCTTTGGGGTTGCGCTTGCCAAGTTCCAGCGCCGCCAGCCCCACAAACGGTTTATAGGTGGAACCAATCGGGTAGGTGCCGGTCAGGGGCCGGTTCACCAGCGGATGATCAGGCGATTCATTCAACCGCTTCCAGTTCTCGACATCAATGCCATCAACAAACAGATTGGGGTCAAAAGAAGGCGCCGACACAAAAGCCAGCACTTCGCCAGAAGGAGGGTGAATCGCCACCAAGGCTCCACGCCGCCCTTCAAATTCTTTCTCAATCATCTTCTGCAGATGGATGTCCAGAGACAGCCGCAGATTGGCGCCCGGCTCGGGGTCGATGCGGCTCAGGGTGCGCACCGGGCGGCCAGATGCCGTCACCTCGACCTCCTCCACCCCAGTACGCCCGTGGAGCACTTCTTCCCACGTGCTTTCTATGCCCTTCTTGCCAATGATCTGGGTACCGCGATAGTTCCCCAGGCGCCCGCCTTCTTCCAGTCTCTCCAGATCAGCTTCGGAAATCCGCCCCACATACCCCAGCACATGGGCAGCGCTCTCGCCATGCGGGTACTCTCGCACCCAGCGCGCCTGCAACTCAACACCGGGAAAGCGCCAGGCATGGGCGGCAAACCAATAAGCTTCATCGTCGGTCAGGTTGTTGCGCAGCAGAATATCGCTGTAACGCCCATTCTGATTGACATTCTGCAGGAAACGACGGCGATCGCGGGGGCTGATTTCAACCAGTTCGCCGATCTGGTCAAGCAGTTCATCCATGCCGCCCTGCACCTGGGCAGGCACGACCGAAAGCGTGTAATCGCGGTGGTTGCTTGCCAGCACGATGCCATTGCGATCGACGATCTCGCCGCGACGCGGAGGAATCGGCACCACGGTAATGCGGTTCTGCTCGGCGCGCGCTGACAGGCCCTCGTAGCGCACCACCTGCAAATGCCACAGACGCGCGCCCAACAGGCAAAAACATGCCAAGGCGAAAATTCCTGCCACCCATACGCGCACCAGCATGCGCTTGCGCTGGATCTGGCTGGTCTTCTTGAACTCGAACATGTCCGCGCGCCGCCGTTAAACCGGGCCGCCGTCGCCTTCCTCAAGGCGACGCTGCGGCATCTGCAGCAACACATCGACCAGCGGCCATAACAGCGCCATGAGGAAAGCCGACCACAGCCAGCCCCACCCCAGCCACTCGCCCGCCAGCCACGCCTCTATAAGACGGCTGGCCGACTTGGCAATGACAAAGATCGGCAATATGTGCAGACACTGGACTACGGAATTGAAACGCTGCAGACGGCGCGACAGCGCCAGGGTGCCGTAAGCCGCCAGCGTATAGGTGAGAGCATGCACGCCCAGCAGGCCGCCATCGTGGACATCCATCAACAGGCCAAAGAAAAAAGCCGTGCCCATACCAATGCGCCGGGGCTCGTTCAGGCACCAGTAGGCAATGACCAGCAGCAGCAGGTCGGGCGCTGGCAGCCAGACCCGCCAGGGAAGCAGCGAGAACAGCCACACCAGCGATACGGTCAACCATATGAAACCGGGGCTGGCCGCCCGCCGGAAGGGCGTCGTATCTATGGGTTCGAGTGATGACAGCCCCGCCTTCTTGCTGGCAACCTCGACTTTGACCCGGCGAGCCATCAGCGCCCCCCTCCGGAGCCGCCATTCAGCGCCTCCTTGTGGCGACGCGCAGCCTCGACATCCACCTGCAGCACAAGAAAATGGCGATGCCGCTCGGGGTGAGCCAGCGGAGAAGCCAGCGCCATGGCAAAACCTGTAGCGGAATCCCGATGCACACTGTCCACACGCGCCACCGACAGACCTGCGGGGAAAAGCCCGCCGATCCCGCTGGTTACGAGTTCATCTCCCGGCTGGATATCCGCCCCCGCAGTCAGATAGCGGACTTCCATCTTGCCATCAACTCCGCCGCCAAAGGCGATCAGCCGCAAGCCGTTGCGCAGAATCTGCACAGGGATGGAAAGTTTATCGTCGGTAATAAGGGCGGCCTCGGAAGTGAATGGCGTGGTTCGCACGATCTGCCCCACAACGCCGCCTTCATCAATCACAGGCATGCCGGGCAGAATGCCGCTGGAACCGCCCTTATTGAAAACCAGATGGTGGTTGAAGGCGCTGGTCGGCTCGAACAGGACCTCCACAGCGATAGCTGGCTGGGTAACAGTTTCGGGCACATTCAGCAGGCGGCGCAACTGTTCGTTCTCGGCCGCCAGCTGTGCGGCATGGGTCGCCATCTGCGCCAGCTCGATACGCTGCCGCTGTATGGCTTCCTTCTCGAAATGCATTTCATTGGCCGCATCGACCCAGCCCTTGACCCGCTCCACGCCGTCGCGTGGCGCCAGCATGATGCGCTGGAAGGGGTAAAGCAGCACAGAAATACCCTGGCGCGCAGGCTCAAGCGTTGCCCAGCGCGCATCAACCAGCAGCAGGGCAAGCGCAAGAAAAGCCAGCACGAACAGCCGAACCTCGGCTGTCGGGCCGTGCTTGAACAACTTCAACGAGCCGTTTTCCTGCATGAGTCTGTTTTAAAACCGCTGCCACGCCTGACCGCGCCCGGCAGCAGCGCAATCCCGCGATCAATCGTAAATAAAGACGCTGCCCAGCTTTTCGAGATGCTCAAGGGCTTCGCCACAACCACGCACCACGCAGGTGAGCGGGTCTTCTGCAACCACGACCGGCAGGCCGGTTTCTTCTTGCAACAAGCGATCAAGGTCGCTCAGAAGCGCTCCGCCCCCCGTCAGGGCAATGCCCTTGTCGGTGATGTCGGCACCAAGTTCCGGGGGCGTCTGTTCGAGCCCTGTCTTGACTGCAGACACAATCTGATTGAGCGGATCGGTAAGGGATTCGAGGATTTCGTTGGAGGAAACCGTAAAGCTGCGCGGCACGCCTTCGGAAAGGTTACGCCCCTTGACTTCGAGTTCCTTGATTTCCGAGCCGGGGAAAGCGGAACCGATTTCCTTCTTGATGAGTTCTGCGGTGGGTTCGCCAATCAGCATGCCATAGTTGCGGCGAATGTAATTGATGATGGCTTCGTCGAATTTGTCGCCGCCAACCCGCACAGACCCCTTGTAAACCATGCCGCCAAGGGAAATGATGGCGACTTCAGTGGTGCCGCCGCCAATATCCACCACCATGGAACCGCTGGCATCAGAGACTGCCAGGCCGGCGCCAATGGCAGCCGCCATGGGTTCTTCAATGAGATAGACCTGGCTGGCGCCCGCCCCCATGGCGGATTCGCGGATGGCGCGGCGCTCCACCTGGGTGGAACCGCAAGGCACGCAAATGATGATGCGCGGGCTGGGCGCAAACATGCTGCGCGGATGCACCATGCGGATGAACTGCTTGAGCATTTGCTCGGTTACGGTGAAGTCGGCGATAACGCCATCCTTCATGGGCCGTATGGCGTCGATATTGCCGGGCACGCGGCCCAGCATCTGCTTGGCTTCGCGGCCGACCGCCTGAATGATTTGCTTGCCGCCTGGGCCGCCTTCCTGCCGGATGGCAACCACGGAAGGCTCATCGAGCACGACGCCTTTGCCCCGAACGTAAATCAGGGTGTTGGCGGTACCGAGGTCGATCGCCATATCGCTGGAAAAATAACTGCGGAGGAATCCGAACATGGGAGTCA
>JAAZDZ010000505.1 GCA_012512545.1 Alcaligenaceae bacterium
CCCATCAACCGGCCGATCTGCACGGCGGCGGTGCCCAGGGCGCCGCTGGCGCCATGCACCAGCAGCGTTTCGCCGGGCTGCAGCCTGGCCCGCCATTCCAGCGCCGCCCACACGGTGCCATAGGTGATGGGCAGTGCGGCGGCGTGAGACAGTGCCAGGCCATCAGGCACCGGGTAGGTGGTATCGGCGCTGGCGATGGCCTCCTCGGCGTAAGCACCCCAATCCAGGGCGGCCACCACACGCTGGCCCGGGCGCAGATGCTGCACATCAGGCGCTGTTTCCAGAATGACGCCCGAGACTTCTGTGCCTGGGGTAAAGGGCAGCGGCGGCTTGCGCTGGTACTTGCCGGCCACAAACAGGCTGACTGCGAAGCCGACCCCGGCATGGCGGACCTGTATCCGCACCTGGCCGGGCCTGAGAGCGGGGCGGGCAACCCGCTGTATGGTGAGTTCGCTCCAGTGCCCCCAGTGAGAACAGACCAGCGCTTCGATATCGCTCATGGTGTTACTGCCTTGTGATACCAACGTCTTTGATGACCCGGGTCCACTTTTCGTAGTCGTCGTGCAAGACCTTTTTGAACTCTTCAGGCGTGTTGCCCACGGGCTCCAGGTTGAGGTCCATCAGGCGCTTTGCCATTTCAGGCTCTTTGACGATGCGTGCGATTTCCTTTGACAGGGCCTGCACGCGATCTTGCGGCACGCCAGCGGGAACGAGCAGACCCATCCAGGCATCCGGCTCAAAACCTGTATAGCCTTCTTCCAGGAAGGTCGGAACATCGGGCAGCAATGCCGAACGTTTGTTGCCGGTGATGGCCACAGGTACCAGCTTGCCTGCATCCAGCAGCGCTTTGGCCGTGCCTACGGCAATCAGGCCGATCTGCACATGGCCCGCCACCAGATCGGTGGCCAGGGGCGCGCCGCCTTTGTAGGCGATATGCTCCATGTCGAGGTCCGCTTCCTTTTTAAGCAGTTCGCCCAGGATATGTCCGGTCGTGCCCATGCCATAAGAGCCATAAGGGTATTTTCCGGGATTGGCTTTCACCAGTTCGACCAGTTCAGGCAATGTCTTGACCGGGAAATTGGGCGACACGGCCAATATGGTCGATGACAGGGCGACTTCACTTACCGCTTCAAAATCATTCAGGGCGTCGTAGCCGATGTCGGGGTAAAGCGAGGGGTTCTGCACGTGAGCAGTGAAGGTCAGCAGCGCGGTGTAGCCATCCTTGGGCGCGTTGGCCACATGGCGTGTTCCAATGGTTGTGCCAGCACCCGGCCGGTTATCGACAATCACCGGCTGTTTCCAGACCTTGGTAAGCTCTTCTCCTACCAGCCGGGCCGTGGCGTCATTGACATTGCCCGCAGCGGAAGGCACTACGATGGTGATCGGGCGGGAGGGGTAGGTTTCGCTATCCGCAGCGACGACGCCGTGAGCCCCGAGCGACAAAGCCGCGCTCAGTATCCATGCGCTGCGAAGGCGGGTGCCGGTTTTTTTCAATAACATTTTTGTCTCCTTTGATGAAGGGAATAGGGGGCATGGCCGAAAGTGGCCACCCTTTTTATTCAGTGTAAAAGCGCGGCGGCGGCACATGGATTCCTGCCGCGACTTCCGTGATTCCTGAAAAGGAAGGGCTTTGAACAAGACACCAGGCTTGAAAACTACTGTGTAGAACAGAGATGCGATTACAGGATTTGAGGGTTTTTCTATCGGTGGCCGAGCACGGCAACCTGCACCGCGCCGCCGAGGTTACGGGGTTGACGCAATCGGCCTTGTCAAAAGTGCTGATCCGTCTGGAAGCCCAGGCAGGCATGCAGCTTGTCGAGCGCATGCCCCGTGGGGTGGCGCTGACGGAAGCGGGCGCCACCTTGCTGCAGCACGCGCAGAAAGTCGTGCTGGCGGTGGACGACCTGGAAAATGAACTGGAAGACCAGCGCATGGCCAAGGCGGGCGTTGTGCGGCTGGGCACCCTGCCGTATCTGGTGCCGACACTGATTTCCCCATTGCTGGCAAGTTTTTTCGTTCGCCGTCCGCTTGCTACTTTTTCCATTGAAACGTCCCTGAGCGCCCGTTTGATCAGTCTGCTGCGTAAGGGGCAGGCGGATCTCATCATGGCCGCCACGCCGGAAAAGCCGCCTGCCGATC
>JAAZDZ010000506.1 GCA_012512545.1 Alcaligenaceae bacterium
GGCATAGTCTGGCCCTTGCCATGGAACGATGGCAGCGGGCCGGGTTGTGGGTGGTGACGCGCTCCGATCCTGAATATCCCAAGCGTCTGAAGCAACGCTTGAAAACCGAATCTCCGCCAGTGCTGTTCGGAAGCGGCGATCCCTCCTTGCTGAATGCCGGCGGGGTGGCAGTGGTGGGGTCACGCAATGCGAACGAGGCTGACCTTGCCTATGCTACGCAATTGGGCAGCTTGGCGGCTTCCGAAGGTATAGCCATTGTATCGGGCGGCGCGCGCGGGGTGGATGAAGCCGCGATGCGTGGAGCCATGCAAAATGGCGGCCCCGTCATCGGGGTGTTGGCTGACAGTCTTTTGAGAGCGGCTACCAGTGCGAAATGGCGCCCTGGCCTGATGGCGGGCAACCTGGTTCTGGCATCGCCTTTCTACCCCGAAGCGGGCTTCAATGCCGGGAATGCGATGGCCCGGAACAAGTATATTTATTGCCTGGCGGACAGTTCTGTCGTCGTGCATTCCGGGAAGAAAGGCGGAACCTTGAATGGCGCGGAAGAGAACCTCAGGAAGAACTGGGTGCCGCTATGGGTTAAACCCACTGACGATGCCGGTGCAGCCAATGCGGCGTTGGTTGCAAAAGGCGGGCACTGGTGCGAGGCTGATATTCACAGCATAAGGGTGGCCGATTTGCTGTCAGCGGATAACCGCGTGGCCGTGCCCGCCGGGGAAGCGCAACCCGACCTGTTCTCCATGATTGACCACGAGGCGGGCTCATACCCGGAAGCGCCTGCTGAGTTTCATGTGCAGGAAGTCAGCAGCGGGGCAGCAGCGTCTTGTGAAAGTACGCCTGAAGCGCCAAGCGTCGATTTTTACCAGCTATTCATCGTTGAGCTTGCGCGGCTGGCTGCGCAGCCAGTCACGCTGGAACATCTTCTGGCAAGAACAGGCTTGCACAGATCCCAGCTGAACGAATGGCTGAAGCGCGCGGTAGCGGATGGCGTTCTCATCAAACTGAATCGTCCGGTGCGCTATCAGGCAGCGCCCTGATCCGGCATGGCCGGGTATTTGCTGGCAAATACGTTCTACTGGTTTTCGATCTGATCGGTTACGCAAGGAGAACATCATGCCAGCAAAATCCAAGGCTCAGCAGAAGGCGGCGGGAGCCGCGTTATCGGCCAAGCGCGGCGATACCCGGGTGAAGGATTTACAGGGGGCATCGAAGTCCATGTATAAATCCATGATCGAGAAAGAACTGGATGAACTGGCCTCGACTTCTCATAAGGGCAAGCCCGAACATGTTGGCGACAAGAAAAAGTGAGGCGGCGAGGCTGGGTAAGCCTCGACTGCTGCCCGGCGGCATGAAGAAATAACTTGTTTCTTGTCGCGGGCGGCGCCATTGTGAATAATCACCTGAAGCAAGGCCACAGGGCCTTGGCCACATCACCCATTTAACAGACAAGGGATGCCGATGGAATACCACAGCAAAGACGCCGGCCTCGGCACACAAGCCGATCATGCGAGCCAGCCCAACGATACGCCGGGCCGGTCGGTCGCTGGTCAGCACGAATCAGAATACGACAGCCTGATGCCGCCGCTGCGCCTGAACCGTCGCGGTTTTCTCGCGACTTCGCTGGCGGCGGGGTTTGCAGCGGCAGCCGGGCCGGTAGCGGCGCAAACTGCCATCAAGACGGACGCGGCAGGGCTGACGGCAGGCCAGGTTCGCATCCCTGTTGAAGGGGGTTCAATCCCGGCTTACCGCGCCATGCCGGAAGGCGAAACAGGCGCGCCCGTGGTGCTGGTCATCCAGGAAATTTTCGGTGTACACGAATACATACAGGATGTCTGCCGACGCCTGGCCCGCGAAGGTTATATGGCGATTGCCCCGGAAATGTTCGTGCGCCAGGGCGATCCGGCCCGCTATACAGAAATTCCCCGCCTGTTCAGCGAGGTGGTGAGCAAAGTACCCGATGAGCAGGTCATGTCCGACCTCGACGCGACTGTCGCCTGGGCCGGGCAAAACGGCTGCAATGTGAATCGTCTGGGCATTACCGGCTTTTGCTGGGGCGGGCGTGCAGTGTGGCTGTATGCCGCCCATAACCCGCGCCTCAAGGCGGGCGTGGCCTGGTATGGCCGCCTGGCGGGCGATACGGATGAACTGCGGCCGCGCCAACCCGTTGATGTGGTGAAAGACATCAATGCGCCCGTGCTGGGCCTGTATGGCGAACAGGACACCGGCATTCCCCTGGATACGGTCAAAGCCATGCAGACAGCCCTGGCCAAAGGCAGCGATGCGGCCAAGGCGTCGGAGTTCGTCATTTACCCCGACGCGCCCCACGCATTTCATGCAGACTACCGCCCCAGCTACCGGGCAGACGCCGCCCAGGACGGCTGGAAGCGCACCCTGGCGTGGTTCAAGCAGTATTTAAGCTGATCTGCAAAGCGCAGCATTCGTATACTTACTTTTGTGCGGCCTGCGCGCGTGGGCTGAAGCTTGGCATTTTCCATTATAGTTATCACTGATCGTAAATGTGATAATAATAAAAAATTCGAATCTCGCAGTAGAATAGTTGGCGAGATTGCATTGAGAGAGTGAAGATGCCACAAAAAAGAATCAGAACTGTGCGCTCTCGCACCACCTTGCGTTCCCTGGCCGCTCAATTGGGGGTACATGTCTCGACCGTTTCAAGAGTGTTGAACGGCACACCTGCGGAAGCGCGGCGTGCGGCTTCGCAGGAAGTGATTGAGCGCATCCAAAGCCTGGCCACAGAACTGAACTACCGGCCCAACAGGCAGGCCATCGGGCTTAAAACCAGCCAGAGCCGCCTGATCGGCGTGGTGGTTCCCCGCCTGACCGACCTCGTGCTTGCCACGATTTACGAAGGCATTGATGCGGCCGCGAAAGACAGCAAATACCTGACTTTTGTGGGCACCACGCTGGATGTCCCGGAAAGCCAGTCTGAATTTTGCGAGATGGCCCTTGACCAAAGCGTTGAGGGGCTGATCATTGGCGACGCGCGCACCGATCATGTGAGTTATCTGGATGATCTGGCGCGCCGCAATATTCCTTTGGTTCTTGTCAGCCGCCATGCGCCATCCCATTGTTCCGTGACCTGCGATGATGTTCTGGGCGGACGCATGGCCGCCGATCACCTGGCGGAACTGGGGCACACCCGGATCGCCCTGCTTTCGGGCGAACCCTATGCAACAACCGGCCTGGACAGAAGCGTAGGGTTCCTGCAGCGATGCAAGGAACTGGGCATTCATATTCCTTCGCAGTGGATCATCAACAGCGGCTTCGACACGCTCAGCGGGCGGGCCGTGGGTGAACGGCTTTTTTCCGGCGGCGACCTTCCCACAGCCGTTTTTGCGGTGAACGATTTTCTGGCTATCGGGCTGATGGGAGCATTGCGCGACTGCGGCCTGCAAGTCGGTCACGATGTGGCGGTTGTCGGGTTCAACGACACCCCCATTGCCGCAGAGCTTCCCATTGGCCTGACGTCCATCGGCTCTCCCATGGAAAAAATGGGTTATCGCGGAATCGAGCTGCTGTTGGAAATCATCGCTGGCGGGCAGCCGCAATCCGAACGCCTGGAACCCAAACTCTTTGTGCGCGAAAGCTCCCAGCCCCGATAGTTTTTTTTTGAGGCTTTACCCAAACGTTCGGGTTTGTACTATCTTGTAGCGCCTTTCTGCCCTCCTTAGAATACCCGAACGTTTGGGTAATTTGTCTTATGCGTGGCGGGCGGGGGCCAGAGCCTCGTTAAATGTACTGGAGTGGGCTTGATGGAAAATTTCTTCCAGCAAATGTTATTTGGGCTGTCGTTAGGCAGTACCTATGCTTTGATTGCGCTTGCAATCACCCTGGTGTTCAGAGGGATGGACGTCATTAATTTCGCCCAGGGCGAATTCTTCATGGCAGGCGCTTTCCTGGGCTATGTGTTCCATGTGGACCTTGATCTGTCCATGTGGCTGGCGCTGCCACTCAGCATGGTTTCCGCTTTTATCCTGGGTTCCCTGATCGAGTGGGTCTTCCTCAGAAAGCTTGAGGACAATTCCAATGGGTTTTCCCTGCTGGTGATGACGATTGCGCTGTTCATCATGATGCGCGCCGTGGCGCAGCTGATATTCGGTTCTTCGGCCTATCGCTTTCCGGCCATGACCGATACGGTTCTCAAGTTCGGCGGAATCCAGATCAGCGCGCAGTATGTCATCGTCATCTGCACCACCTTTGTCATCATGGCGCTGCTCTATGTCTTGTTCACCAGAACATCGCTGGGCCTGCAATTGCGGGCGGTCGCTCAGGATAAGACTACGGCGCGCATGATGGGCATCAATGTGTCCAAGGTCAACAATATGACTTTTGGTCTGTGCTCAGTTCTGGGCGCCGTCGCGGGAATCGTGTATGTGCCCATTGCGGTGCTTACCTTTGACATGGGCCAGCTCATTATCCTGAAAGGCTTTACCGCAGCATTGCTGGGCGGTCTGGGCCTGGTTTCGGGAGCTGTTCTGGGTGGTTTTTCGTTGGGAGTCATCGAGCAGTACGGCACTTTGCTGCTGTCGTCCGCATACAAGGATCTGGTGTCGTTTTCGATTCTGCTCCTGATCATCTTGCTCAAACCCAATGGCTTGCTTGGCAAAAAGCAGATTCAGAAAGTCTAGGAGTGGGCAATGCTGATCAATAAAAAAACCGGCAATCTCGTTGCCATCGCGCTTCTTGCGCTTGTTCCCCTGTTGTTGAATGACCCCTTCATTACTCACATGGGCATTCGCGCAGCGACAGCCGCCATTGTGGTCATGGGCCTGACGCTGTTCATCGGGTATACAGGGCAGATTTCCCTGGGCCACGCTGCATTCTTTGGCCTGGCCGCCTACATTTCCGGCATTCTGATGAAGTCGGGCTTCCCTTTCTTGGGGTCGGTCGCGGTAGCCACCATCGCAGTGGGCTTTCTTGGCTGCCTGGTGGGCTTGCTGGTGTTGCGCACCAGTGGTCATTACCTGGCGCTGGCCAGTATTGCCGTGGGCGTGATTCTGCAGACCCTGGTGAAGAACAGCTCGATTACCGGCGGCCCATCCGGCCTGACCGCCGTGCCCGAGCCCAGCTTCTTCGGCTGGTCGCTCAACAGCGACATCCTGTATTACTACATGGTGTTGTTCTGCATGGTGGTGGGTTTCATCATCCTGCGCCGGATTACGGATTCACGCACAGGCGATGCTCTGCGTTCAATCGCGAATAACGAGCTGGCAGCTCAGAGCCTGGGTATTCCGGTCTTCAAGTACAAGGTGATTTCCTTCACCATCAGCACCATGTTTGCCGCCTTTGCGGGCACGCTGTTCGTCCATTACGACGGTTTCATCGACCCGGACAGGCTGGGGCTGCATATTTCGATCTTCTTTTTCGTGATGGCGTTCATCGGTGGTATCGGCAACTTGTACGGCTCGATCATCGGCGCGTTTGCCATCACCATTCTTGAAGAATATTCACAAGGTTTTGGCAGCTATAACGTGCTTGTATATGGCGCATTGCTGGCCGTGGTGATTCTTTTCCTGCCCAAGGGCCTGTCTGACCTGCCCAATGCAATCCAACGCTGGAGGGCCAGATAATGACTTTGTCAGTACAGAACGTTTCCCTGCGGTTTGGCGGCGTCAGCGCGCTGACCCAGGTGTCATTTGACATCGAAGAAGGCAAGGTGACCGGGCTGATCGGGCCCAACGGCGCGGGCAAGACTTCTTTGTTCAACGTGGTCAGCGGCATCTATACGCCAACGTCTGGAAAAGTGCTCTACAAAGAGCACGAAATCAGCAAGATGCGTCTGGACCAGATCAACCGGCTGGGCGTGGCGCGCACTTTTCAGAACATCATGGTGTTCCCTGACCTCACGCTGGTCGAGAACGTCATGATTGGCAGGCAAAGCCGCACCAAGGCCGGTGTGCTGTCATCCATTCTGCGCACCCCCAGGGAGCGCGAAGAGCGCAAAGAAGCCGAGCGGCGTTGTATCGAACTGCTTTCCTATGTGGGGCTGGATGCGAAAAAGGATGAGCTGGCGAAAAACCTTCCCTACGGGGAACAGCGCCAGCTTGATATTGCGCGTGCCCTGGCGACCGACCCGCAAGTGCTGCTGCTGGATGAGCCCGCGGCCGGTCTGAATCTGCAGGAGCGCGTCGCACTCAAGGCCCTGATCAAGCGGCTGAACGAGATGGACTACACCATCGTGCTGATTGAGCACGATGTGAAGCTGGTCATGGATCTTTGCAGCCGGATCGTGGTTCTGGAATACGGCAACAAGATTTCCGAAGGCGATCCGCAACAGGTTCAGAGCGACCCCAAAGTGATTGCTGCATATCTGGGTAGCGGGGGCGAATGACATGCTGAAAATAGAGAATATCGACACTTTTTATGGCCACGTTCATGCCATCAAGAGCATCAACGTAGAAGTCGAGTCGGGTGAGTTTGTCACTCTGATCGGGGCGAACGGCGCAGGGAAAAGCACGTTGCTGAAATCCATCATCGGCCTGCAGCCGGTCAGCCGTGGCAGCATCGAGTTCTTTGGTGATCGCATCGAAGCCGAAAAGCCCGACGCCATCATCAGAAGGGGCATCAGCATCGTTCCCGAAGGGCGGCGCGTTTTCCCCGAGTTCACCGTGGCGGAAAACCTGGCCATCGGTGCCCGCGCGCGCCGTTCCACCAGCCAGGAAATGAAAGAGGACATCGACAAGATTCTGCTGCAGTTTCCTCGCCTGAAAGAGCGCTGGAAGCAGAAAGCCGGAACCATGAGCGGTGGCGAGCAACAGATGGTGGCAATTGGGCGCGCCCTCATGGGGCGGCCCAAGCTGTTGCTGCTGGATGAACCCTCGCTGGGGCTGGCCCCGCTGGTGGTTGCCGAACTCATGGAAAGGTTGCAGGAAATTCACGCGGCGGGCACCACCATTCTGCTTGTAGAGCAGAACGTGACCCTGGCTCTGAAAATCGCCCAGCGCGGTTATCTGATGGAGTCCGGGGAAATCATTGCCACAGATACCACCAAAGCCTTGCTGGAGAGCGACACCGTCAGAAAGGCTTATCTGGGCATTGAAGATTGAAGTCTTTTTCTGGCCGTTTTAATTACCCGTTCCACTAAAAGGAGATGGAGCATGTTTAATCAATCGAAGTTGTTCCTGGCTATTGTCGGGTTTGCGGCAGCCACGGGCGCCGCCCATGCCAAAGATACGCTGAAGATCGGCATTATCGAATCCATTTCAGGCCCGGCCGCCGCTTACGGCGAGAACCACCGCATGGGAACCCGGCTGGCTGTGGACCTCATCAACCAGGCAGGCGGTTTCAATGGCAAACCCATTGAAATCGTGGCTGAAGACGACCGTAGCGACCCGGCTGCCGGCATCAACGCAGCCAAAAAGCTGCTGACTCAGCAAAA
>JAAZDZ010000507.1 GCA_012512545.1 Alcaligenaceae bacterium
CGATGGGGGCGCGCTGTTCGATTCCCGAGTCATCGTCGAATATCTGGATACGCTCTCGCCCGTTGGCCGCCTGCTGCCGCAACAAGGCCGTGAACGTGCAGCCATCAAGTCCTGGGAGGCCATTGCCGATGGCGTGCTGGATGCCGCAATCGCCATTTTCATTGAGAACAACCGCCGCGAACCGCAATTCCGCAGCCAGGCATGGATTGACCGCCAGCAAGGCAAGATTGATGCCGCGCTTGACTACATGAATCGCTCTCTGGAAGAACAGCCCGCGTTCTGTACCGGCGTGAATTTCAGCCTGGCCGACGTTGCCGTGGGCTGTGCGCTGGGTTATCTGGATCTGCGTTTCGAGGAACTGGCCTGGCGCCAGCACTACCCCAACCTGCAAAGGCTGGAAGAAAAACTGCGCACCCGCGCGTCGTTCACCAGCACAGCGCCGTCGCGCCGTTGAAGCGGGTAACCAGAGTCGCGCGCATTACGCACCAAACGCAGCCACCGCCCTGAACAACATATAAAGCGCCAGAGCAAACAGCAGCAAAGCGAACACTCGCTTCAGCGCGCCCACAGGCAGGCTGTGAGCGCACCGGGCGCCTACGGGCGCCATCAGCATGCTGACCACCACAATACCCAGCAGGGTGGGCACATGAATATAGCCAAACATGCCTGGCACGCCGGTGTCGATGGATTGCCCCGACACCACATAACCCACGCTATTTGCCAGCGCAATGAAAAAACCCAGGGCGGCAGAAGTCGCTACGGCGTTATGAATGGGCACATTGCCGCGTACCATGAAGGGCACGGAAAGAAAGCCGCCGCCCGCGCCGACCAGCCCCGAAACAAAACCGATGACAACGCCCATGGCCGAGGTACCCGCCCGGCCAGGCATACTGCGTTCAGCCGCAGGGGGCTTGCCCCACATCATGCGGGCGCCGGAATACGCCACAAAACCGGAAAACACCAGCGCCAGCCAGGCAGGGTCGATGTAGGAAAATACCGCCCCGCCTGAAAGCAGGCCGCCCACGACAATGCCGGGCGCCAGCAGGGCCACGATGTCCCAGCGGATGGCGCCCTTGCGGTGATGGGCCCGCATGCTGGATATGGACGTGAACAGAATGGTGCTCATGGAGGTGGCGATGGCGGTATGCACCATCAGTTCCTGAGGCAGGCCCACCATGGGGAAGAGCATGATCATGAACGGCACGAGAATCATGCCACCACCGATTCCCAGCAGCCCCGCGGCAAAGCCGCCGAATGCGCCCAGCAGCATCAGGCTGCCCAGAAAGAAGAGATCCATGCTTGCGGTGTTCCGTAACTAGACGATGATGCCACCGCCCAGACAAATATCGCCATCATATAGCACGGCGGATTGTCCGGGTGTGACAGCCCATTGGGCCTCGCTGAAGCTCAAGCTGAACTCATTGCCTTCAGCGCGGCTCAGTGTGCAGGGGGCGTCGGCCTGCCGGTAACGGGTTTTGGCGGCATAGGCGGCTTGTGGTGGCGGGTCACCTGCTATCCAGCTGGCATCGGCAGCGTTCAACTGTGTGGCAAGCAGCCAGGGGTGGTCGTGGCCCTGCACCACGTACAAGGTGTTGCTGGCCATATCTTTGCGCGCCGCATACCAGGCGTCGGCCGTACCGTCTTCGCGCTGCTGGCCCTTGACCCCGCCAATACCCAGGCCCTTGCGCTGGCCCAGGGTATGGAAGGCCAGCCCCTGATGCTGGCCGAGCACCTGCCCTTCCGGCGTTTTGATGGGCCCCGGTTTGGTGGGCAGATAGCGGTTGAGGAATTCCCTGAACGGGCGCTCACCGATGAAGCAGATGCCGGTGGAATCTTTTTTGGCGGCATTGGGCAGACCGAGTTCCGCGGCAATGCGACGCACTTCCGTTTTAGGCAGTTCGCCCAGGGGAAAGCGCGTGCGCGACAGCTGCGCCTGGTTCAGGCGGTGCAGGAAATAGCTTTGATCCTTGCTGGTATCCACGCCTTTAAGCAGCTGGAATTCTCTGCGGCCGTTGTGTTCGACTGCGCGCACGCGGGCGTAATGCCCCGTGGCGATGAGATCGGCCCCGAGCGTCATGGCATGATCCAGAAACGCCTTGAACTTGATTTCAGCGTTGCACAGAACATCGGGATTGGGGGTGCGGCCTGCGGAATATTCTCGTAAGAATTCCGCAAAAACGCGGTCTTTGTAATCGGCCGCGAAATTCACGGCTTCGATATCCACGCCGATCACATCGGCCACACTGGCGGCATCCAGCCAGTCTTGGCGGGACGAACAGTATTCACTGTCATCGTCGTCCTCCCAGTTCTTCATGAACAGGCCAAGGACGTCATAACCCTGCTGCTTGAGCAGCCAGGCTGTTACGGAAGAGTCGACACCGCCGGACATGCCAACGACGATGCGCCCTTTTTTCTGAGAGGATTCGGACATCCCATTATTGTAGCCGGGCTGGAAAAGCTATTGGCCTGCCAGGGCATCATCCACCACTTCTATCCAGTGGCGCACGGGTACGCTGGCGCCGCCTTGCAGGTGAGCGATGCAGCCCATATTGGAAGATACGATGAGATCTGGCTGGGTGGCAGCAATATGGCCCAGCTTGCGCTCGCGCAGGCTTTGCGAGAGTTCCTTCTGGGTAACGGAATAGGTGCCGGCTGAACCGCAGCACAGATGCGATTCCGCGAAAGGCTGCAACTGGAAGCCAAGGTCTGCCAGCACTTTTTCGGTGGTGCCGCGCAGCTTCTGCCAGTGCTGCAAGGTGCAGGGCGGGTGGAAAGCCTGGCGGCCAGCAATGCCCCCTATGCGTTTTCCGAGTTCCGCTGCGTAGGGTTCCAGCAATTCAGAAACATCGCGCACGGCATCGGATAATTCCTGCGCCTTGGTGGCGTAACGCGGGTCGTTGCGCAAGTGGTGGGCGTATTCGCGCAGCATGGCGCCGCAGCCCGAAGCGTTGGCCACAATGCATTCGGCCTGGCCGGTATCCAGCAGCGGCCACCAGACATCTATATTGGTGCGCATTTGATCAAGTGCTTTCTCCTGGGCGTCAAGGTGCAGGTTGATGGCGCCGCAGCACACGCTGCCCGGCACGCTTTTGACGCCAATGCCCACGGCATCCAGCACGCGGATAGTGGCCTCGTCGATGGACGGCATCATGGCGGGCTGCACACAGCCTTCCAGCATGATGACCTGCCGCGCATGGCGGGTCAGGTTTTCCGGCAAGGGTCGCGAAGGCTGCACCGGCAGCACCTTGCTGCGCAGGGTGGCCGGTAATATAGGGCGCATGGCCCGGCCCAGCGCCATGGCCGGCCCGAACAGCGGGGAATTCAAACCGTAGCGCAAGGCAGATCGCAACAGCCGCTCGCGCAGCGGTCTTTCGACTTTTTCGGCCGCCACCGCCCTGCCGATATCCACCAGCTTGCCGTATTCCACCCCCGATGGGCAGGTGGTTTCGCAGTTGCGACAGGTCAGGCAGCGGTCCAGATGCATTTGAGTGGATGCGCTGACATCTTCGCCTTCCAGCATCTGTTTAATGAGGTAGATGCGCCCGCGCGGGCTGTCGAGCTCATCGCCCAGCTCCTGGTAAGTGGGGCATGTCGCCTGGCAGAAACCGCAGTGTACGCAACGCCGCAGGATTTCTTCAGCCTGTTCGCCTTCTGGCGTATTACGTATCCAAGATGCAAGATTCGTTTGCATGATTTATCAGAACTCGCTAAAAAGTCTGCCGGGGTTGAACACGCCAGTCGGGTCGAACTCTTGTTTGAGGCGCTCGCTGATGGCCCGCACGCCTGCCGGGACAGGCTGGAATACGGGTACCGGCGCTTCGCCCTCATAGCGGTAGAG
>JAAZDZ010000508.1 GCA_012512545.1 Alcaligenaceae bacterium
CTTTGTCACCCTGGCCGTGGTGTCTGCCATCACCCTGGGCCACCGCATGAGCCTGCGCCAGCAATCCCTGGCGCTGGAAGCCTTCAACCAGACCAGCACCGCCCGCCTGAAACAGACGGCGCTGTCCGTGCTGAAAATCACCATTGCAATCGAACTGAGCACCGCCATGCTGCTGTTTCTGTGGTGGTGGCTCGAAGGCCCGCTGGACGCCCTTTCCGCCTTGCGTTATGCCGTATTTCACGCGATCGCCGCTTTCAATAATTCAGGCTATTCCTTGTTCAACGACAGCCTGGCCTCCTTTAACAGCGACGGCATCACCATCGCCGTCCTGTCCACGACAATCATCCTCGGCGGCATCGGGTTCCCCGTTATTGTGGAAGTCCTGCGCAAGAAACGCTGGGCCACCCTGCAACCCTATGTGCGCCTCATTCTTCTGAGCACAGTGCTGCTCAACCTGATGGGCTTTATCGGCATCTGGCTGCTGGAATCCCGCAATCCCGCGACATTGGGCGCCCTGGAATGGGCCGATCAGGCCCGCGCGGCCTGGATGCAAAGCGTCGCCCTGCGTACCGCCGGGTTCAGTTCCTTCAATATGGAAGCCATGGACGACAGCACCACATTGCTGGCCGCCGTGCTCATGTTCATAGGCGGCGGTTCCATGAGCACCGCCGGCGGCATCAAACTGGGCACGTTTGTCGTTATCATGGCCACCGTCTTCGCCTACATTACCCAGCGCAAGGAAGTCGTGCTGATGCATCGCAGCATTCCCCCGGAGACCATACAGAAAGCGCTGGCAATCGTGGTCGTCACCCTTCTGACCGCGGTTTTTTCCTTGCTGCTGCTCACCATTTTCGAAGATCACCCTTTTTCCAGCCTGATGCTGGAAGTCATCGGCGCCTTGAGCACCACCGGCCTGTCCCAGGCCCTGACGCCCGAACTTTCCCGCCCCAGCCACTGCGTATTGCTGGCGCTGATGTTCATGGGCCGGGTCGGCCCCCTTACCCTGGTTTACAGCCTGGCCATCCGCAACCGTGCCTCAAGCCGCATCCGTTACCCGGAAATGGAATTCCAGGTGGGCTGAACGACGAAAGAAAATAGAGGCTGTATGCTGTTTTACACAAACAAAATTTTTGTGTTATATTCATGTTCTTCGCTCATTACGCACACCTGCTTTTTGAGCGAAAACAGTGAAATGCTAACCGCTTTTGCAGGCATACCCTGCAGGCAAAACGGCTAGATACGGGGCGTAGCGCAGCCTGGTAGCGCACTTGCATGGGGTGCAAGGGGTCGCGAGTTCGAATCCCGCCGTCCCGACCAATAAAATCAAGGGCTTACAGATTCCGGTCTGTAAGCCCTTGTTCATTTCTAGAAGCTTGCCCCGATAATCAGGTCAGCGCGTCAATAACGGCCTGTGGGTTGCGCTCAATCACGTTGAGCAACACCAGGGCGGGGCCGCGCGGGGTTCGGTCGCCCCGCTCCCAATGCCGCAGCGTAGCAGTGGAAAAGCCAAAACGGGCGGCAAACTGTTCCTGAGTCATACCCACCTTGGCACGTACTGCCTTCACATCGACGGCGCGCGGGCGGTGTATACGCACCCCACGTTCGTTACCCTGGGCGTGGGCGATGGCTTCTTGCAAGCCCTGTTTGATGCTTTCAAATGCGGTGCTCATGATTCCCTTCCTTTCCAGATACCAACCAGCATATCAAGAAGAACCGCTATTCTGAATCTGGAAGCATCAGGTTGATGCTCTGTAGCAAGGCTGCAATCGCCGCCGCCCTGGCCGTCCAGGACTTAAGCCGAGAGTGCAAGTTAAGGGTTGGCGGGACCGCGCGGGCGGTGTCTGGGCTCGGCAAAGCCCCCTCAAGCAATCTCGTCGTCGCGCTGCGCGACGTAGATCAGCACCATGCCAGTCATCATAAAGAAGCGGAAGGCGGATGGCACTCCGTTCCAGTGTTCGGACATCCACATCCCGAACCACTCGCCGCCGATGGTTATGAAGCCCACCAGCCACAGCAGGCAACCCAGTGTCAGTCCGGCAATCGCCATGTGCTTGCGGCGATTGAACTCCAAGGCCGGTGCATTCCGGTTTTGGAACAGCCGCCAGGCCCCTGCCCAGCACAAGATCGCTGTCAGAACTTCCAGGGCAATGATGACGAGATAGGCGGCATGATGAACCCACACGGAATCAATCGCCCGGTATTTGATTGTTGCGGCCGGAAAAATGCTGTCCATCCGCAATACATGCTGCACAAAGGCAAAGTTGCTGCCGTAATCGGTCATATTGCCGAACGCGGCCAGCGATGCAAACAAGGCAATCGCCGCAGTAAGCAACGCTTTTGAACAGCGATTCATCATGGTGCCCCTCCCTTGTCACTTTTATGAATACAGATGCGGGAATGGTAGCCCAGCGCTAACGGCCAAAGGGTGAAAACCTGCCGCGCCACTTATCAACATAAAGCGTGAACAGCCCTGTGGACAACGTGAGAACACCTTTCACAACCTCTTGATCTAACGGAGTTTAGTACCGTGTGGTCACAAAAAAGTCATATGCTGCTTTCTGGTGCCCAGAAGCCCGGCCTCACAAGAATTTACTTTGCTGACTTCTCTTTGAAGTTACAATTATTTAAGAATTAAAACTTCAATCAATATTTCTCAACTTAAATCTGCTCATGTCTGTCGAGAAAGCGGCCCCCATTACAACTGCGGCTGCGCTCGCGCCGGAAGGCGTGAGCGCCAGGCATTACTGGGGGCTATTGCTGGCCGTTTTTCTTTTTTCCCTGGTGGGCATTTATTTGCGCCCTTTGGACGGGCTGTCTGCCTTGTGGCCCGCCAATGCCCTGCTGCTGGGCCTGTTTCTGCGCCTGCCCCGCCTCGCGACACCTCTTGGCTGGTGCGTTGCCGCAACCGGCTATGTGCTGGCAGACCTGCTGACAGGTAACAGCCTTTCAATGGCTCTCTTCTTGAATTCCACCAACCTGCTCGGCGTGGCCATCGCTCTGGCCGTATGCGGGCGCAGCCCCATTGCAGAACAGCGTCTGAAAGGGCCGGGCGGGTTATCCACATTATTTCTGGCTATCGTGGCGGCCTCTCTTGTTGCCGGAATCGTGGGCGGTGGGCTGCTATGGCTGTTGCTGGAGCGGCCGCTCGGGCTCAGCAGCACTAATTGGGTGGCTTCCGAGCTGCTGTCCTACATTATTTTTCTGCCTTGCATTCTGAGTGCGCCAAACCCCCGCGCGTGGCGTTGGCGTGAGCGCCGCGTCGTCCGCCGCAAGCGCATTCCGCTGGCTCTTTTATTTGTCTCCCTTCTGGCCAGCGTGTTTATCGGCGGCCCGGGCGCCTTGGCCTTTCCGGTCATTGCCCTGCTCGCCTGTGCTTTGTCATACGGGATGTTTGCGACATCCTTGCTCACCCTGGCCGCCAGCCTCTGGACCTTGATCGTAACGGCATCGGGAAACATACTTTCCATCGCCGATGCTGGCGATACTTACGCCTTGCTTTCCATCCGCCTGGGGGTGGCTTCCATTGCGCTGGCACCGATTGTGGTGGCGTGCGTCATGACAGCGCGAGAACACAGCCTGAAAGCCCTGCGCCACATGGCTGAACACGATACCCTGACAGATCTCCTCAACCGCCGGACCTTTCACCAGCGCGCCCAGGAAAAGCTGTCCCAACTGAAGGGTCAGGAAAAATCCGTTGCCATTCTGATGATTGATCTTGATCACTTCAAAAACATCAACGACACCTACGGGCACGCAGCAGGCGACGAAGTGCTGCGCATCACTGCCAAGCGGTTGCGCAAAACGATACGCAGCGATGATTTATGTGCCCGGGTCGGGGGCGAAGAGTTTCTTGTGCTCATTGCAGAATGCACACCCGAGTTGCTGGAGCACATCACCCAACGGCTTCATAAAGCCATCGGTCAAGATATCCTGCTGCCCAATACACAACAGTCGCTGAACATCACTGCAAGTATCGGCGCAACGCTGAGCGACCTCGCATCGCCGCATCTGGAAGACATGGTGCTGCAGGCAGATCAGGCGCTTTATTCAGCCAAGGAAAAAGGCCGCAACAGAACCAACTTTGCAAGCATGTTCTGACGCATCCGCCACCCCGCCTGCAGCCTTGAAATCGGCCGAAAAGCACGCTCAAGCGGCAGACGTTAATATGCCTGATTCTTTTGTTATTTCTATTTCCTATGGCATTGCGTTCTACCGTCTACAAGGCAGATCTTCATATCGCCGACAATGATCGTGGCTATTACGCCAGCCACGCTGTCACGGTCGCCCGTCACCCTTCCGAGACCGATGAGCGCATGATGGTGCGCATCCTGGCCTATGCCTTGTTCACGACCGCAGAAGAAGATCTGGCTTTTGGCCGTGGCCTGAGCGACACGGAAGAACCTGATCTCTGGCGCCGCGATCTCACCGGCCATATCCTGCAATGGTTCGAAACCGGCCTGCCCGACGAACGGCGCATTCTGAAAGCCTGTGGCCGCGCCGATGAAGTCGTGGTGCTGGCCTATGGCCGCAATACCGGTATCTGGTGGCAGAATGTGCGCGGCAAGCTCGCCCGCGCCCACAAACTGCGCGCCTGTGCCTTGTCGGTTGACGGCACGGCTGCGCTGGCCACATTGGCTGCACGTAATATGGAT
Source organism: Alcaligenaceae bacterium (assembly GCA_012512545.1). Classification (GTDB taxonomy): domain Bacteria; phylum Pseudomonadota; class Gammaproteobacteria; order Burkholderiales; family Burkholderiaceae_B; genus Yanghanlia. The sequence continues at coordinate 4,653 of JAAZDZ010000508.1, forward strand.
CTGCACTTCAATATCCAGGACGCCACCGTTTTTGTATCCAGTGATACTGACACGGCTTCCGTCACACTGGAGCCCCTGGAAGCGTAACCCTCCAGCCAGAAAGTCTGCGGGAACAAAGCCCGCGCTTTTTGATACTACAGGGCGGGGAAACCCGCCTCCCCTGCCCCGTTGATTCAGGACTCACGCTTTATGAACCTCGCTGAACTACAGAAAAAATGCAAGGATTTCTACAATAAAAAGCTGCACGGCAATCAGATGCTGATTGTCAAAAAACAGATGGAACGATTTGGTCTGGTCGGTTCCGTTGGCTTTATTGCCCTGGTTGTTCTCATCGCGTTTATTGATTCTGACTTTTCGCAGTCTGTGGCCGCAGCCATCGCCGTTGTACTGGCGGCAGCCGGCATCTACTTGCTGGCGCGTGGCGACGACGGCAACTTCGCCTTGGTTGAAGACCAAAAGCGTTCCTTGATGGCGATTGCCACCCAGGTTCGCGTACTGTATGACAAACTGGATGAGCTCAAAACCAACAACAAAACACTGCCGCCTGCGGAATTCAGGGAATACTTTCACGCTCAGCGAGAAGCCTTGCTGTCCTACGATCGCGAAACCCTGGCGTGCATGTATGCCATCAAAGTGCAGCAGAAAAGCAAACAGGGCTCGCCAGCCCAGCCTAACATCTACGACGCATTTCTGGTGCTGGAAAGAAATTTTTCCGTCATGTGCAGTGAGAGCGAACTGTTCAAGGAAAAAGGCAACTCGGGCCCGGCAGCCCGCGATCGCTTGCGTGAAAGCGCCCTTCAGACCTTGGAGGCAATTACCGATCTGACCACAGAGTCGCTACAAGAGGCGTATCAGAACATGCAGGAATCCAGCGATTTCTTCGCATTGATTCGCGACGACCTGAAATCCATTAAGCGGCAGGCCAACCCCGACACACCACCTGCAGATGCCGGGGCAGAGACACAAACCACCAGCACCGCCGCCACCTCAAAGCCAGCCACAACCTCTGGCATCGACCAGACAGAAGCACAAACGCCGGTTGATTGCCAGGAAAACAGTTCCTCAAGCCTGGCGGTTCCCCAGCTTGCAAAAATCAACGTGCCGTCATTTCTTTCAAAGACTGAGGGTGATTTTGAAGCGCTTGGCTTTGGCGAACTGGCAACCCTGATTTCCCTATACCGCAAACCCACAGACGTTGATTTCGTGCGTTTATATCAAGCCGCACCGTATGTTCTGCAACAGTTGCAAAACACAGCCGACTTTTCACTTGAGGAAGTTTCCGCAATGCTGCGGGCCGAGTTCATCAGCCTGGCACCACAAGATGAAGAAAACAGCCCCAGGGCGATAGAGATTATTGAACAGTTTTCGCTGGCTGTTGAAGCGCTTGATAAAACGCCTTCCCCCGTCGTTGGCACGCTTTGGGCATTGATGCTCTTTGGTCGCGAGGCTCAAGTACTGAACGGGTCTGCTCGGGAAGAGAAAATACAGCATGAGCTGGAAGCCATCAGAGCAAGGGATCATTACGACAGAATGCTGCCCCGAAAAGAATCAGATGCGCCCGCAGATATTCGCTCTGTGCCGCTGGACCAGCAGCTGCAGGAACGCGAAGAACAATGGCGCGAGCGCCATGCCACGCAGGACACACTCAAAACGATCTACTACAGCATCGGGCAGTACGTTGACAGCCTGGAAGATCACGTGGGTTATGCCCTGACGCGGGAGGAGATTGAAAAAAGCCTGGTTTAAGCCACCCGCCGCGCGCTGCACCAGGCACTTATCAACACAAACCGTGAACAGCCCTGTGGAAAACCCAAGAACACCTTACGCAAGCGTTTGATATATAACGACTTATCGAAGACTGGTCATAAAAAAGCCACATAGGCGAATGTAAAAAGGGGGCAGACACCTTGTCCCCAAAATCAGGTTGATCTGAGCATCTGCATGCCAGAAACCACATGACCGCCAATCAGGTCACGTAACACATC
>JAAZDZ010000509.1 GCA_012512545.1 Alcaligenaceae bacterium
CCACCGCACCCACTTCGTGAGCCTGGCGAATGATGTCGGCTACTGGATTGATGGTGCCCAAGGCATTGGAAACATGACATACACCAACAAAACGGGTGCGTTCGCTCAGCAGGCTGCCGAAAGCTGCCATGTCGAGTTCGCCGTTGTCTGTGACAGGCACCACCTTGATGACAGCGCCGGTCTGTTCAGCCACCATCTGCCAGGGCACGATGTTGGCATGGTGCTCCATGCCGCTGAGCAGGATTTCATCTCCCGCCTTGAGGTTGGGCCGCCCCCAGCTTGCCGCCACCAGGTTGATGGCTTCTGTTGTGCCGCGCGTAAAGACGATTTCCTCGACCTGAGCGGCATTCAGGAAGCCCCGCACCCTTTCGCGACCCTGATCGTAAAGATCAGTACTGTGCTGCGACAGCCAGTGCACGCCACGATGAATATTGGCATTGGATTCACTGTAGAAACGCGCTTCGGCGTCGATGACAGCTTGTGGCTTCTGCGTGGTTGCCCCGTTATCGAGATACACCAGGCGTCGGCCATTCACTGGTCGCGCCAATATCGGGAAATCGGCAGCATGGGCGGCAACGCCCGCAGAGGTTTCCTTCCCTTGCGCGGGTGCGTTCATGCAAGCTCCTCGAGAATGTCCGCGCCAGGCATCAAGGCCCGGACCGCTTTGCTCGCCCTTTGCCGCACAGGCTCAGACTCAATGCGGGCCAGCCCCTCCAGCACAAAGGCGTAGATCAGCACATTGCGGGCGTGGGTTTCGTCCAGGCCGCGGGCCATGAGATAGAAAAGGCTGTCCTCGCTCAGTTGCCCAACTGTTGCGCCGTGCGTGCAGCGCACGTCCTCGGCATAAATTTCAAGTTCGGGGCGGGAATCCGTGCGGGCCAGCTTGGACAGCAGCAGGCTGTCGTTGCGCTGGATGGCATCAGTGCCATCGGCGCCCGGCGACACCAGAATGCGCCCCCGGAACACGCCCCGGCCACGATCGGCCAGAATGCCGCGGTAATGTTCGTTGCTCACGCAATTGGGCTGCGCATGGCCGATCAGCGTATGGTGATCGACATGACGCTGACCATTGGCGAAATAAACCCCATTCAGCAGGCTTTCAGCGCGTTCGCCATCGAAGCGGGTGGCGATGTCATGACGCGCGATGCGCGCGCCCAGTGAAATGGAATGCGAGGCGAAATACGACTTGCCCGCCTGTTCGACATGGATATCCGCCAGATGAAATGCCTGAGGCGCTTCCTGCTGCAAACGCACATGGCTCAGGTTGGCATCCGCCGCCACCTGCACCCGCGATACGGTATTGGTAAGGGTGACATTGCCATCACGGCCCACATAGTGTTCAACCACGCGGCCATGTGCGCCCGCTTCGGCGATATACACGTTACGCGGAAACACTGCTGCGCCTTCGCCGCTGGCGACAAACACCACATGCACAGGGTTTTCAAGCGCCACGCCACGGGCCAGGTGCACAAACGCGCCGTCCTCGGCCAGTGCCACGTTCAGAGCGGCCGGACTGTTACCGTCGGCTTCGCTGCCGAATGCCTGTTGCACGAGATCGGCGTCACGAGCCAGAGCATCGGCCAGGGTGCCTACCTGGGCGCCTGTCGGCAAAGCG
>JAAZDZ010000510.1 GCA_012512545.1 Alcaligenaceae bacterium
AAAGCGAAGTCGCCGTGCAGGGGTTTTTCAAACACATAGAACTGGCCGTCGATCTCGCGGACTTCCTTGCCCTCGGCCAGCTTGGTGCCATAGCTGGTGCGGGTATAGAAGCCGCCCAGGCCCGCGCCGGCGGCTTGCAGGCGCTGGGCGATGGTGCCTTGCGGCACACATTCCAGTTCAATCTTGCCGTCCCGGTAAAGCTCGTTGAACACATGCGAGTGCGAACTTTTCGGGAAGGAGCAGATCATTTTGCGCACGCGCCCGGCCTTGAGCAGCGCCGCCAGGCCGATTTCATGATTGCCTGCGTTGTTGTTGACGACGGTGAGCTCGCGCGCGCCCTGGTCAATGAGGGCGTGTATGAGTTCTGTGGGGTGGCCAGCGCCGCCGAAGCCGCCAGTGAGGATGGTCGCCCCATCAAACACGTCGGCAACAGCTTCGTGAACGCTGTCTACGAATTTGTTGATCATTCTGTATCCTTAAAACGAGCGGGATGAAATAACGCCCGGTTTCTTGTGCGGAAGGTCTTGTTGGTATTGTACCGGCCCACCCGGGAACGCGTGTTCTGCTTCGTTCTGAGCCGCCGGTCTCTGTTTCGCTTTGCAGTACACTTTTATTTTTATTATTCATTTTTTGATGTGCAGGGGGCTGTGAATGTCTGAATCGTCCGAGTTGGCCGGTTACCACTTTGTTGATCGCAACAGTAATTTTTCTGATCTGACGGGGCCTTATTACATGAAGAAGGAGCCCGGCAAAGAGGTCAGCCTCGGGCTCAAGCTTGAAAAAAAGCACATGAACAGCCTGGGCCGGGCGCATGGGGGAATCCTCATGACGCTGGCGGACAACGCCCTTGGCGATGCTGTCGAAGCGCTGTTTGATGAACCAGCGTCTCTGGTCACGGTCAGCATGAATACCGAGTTCGTGGGGGCGGCCATGGAAGGGGACTGGGTGGTATCGGAGGCCCGCATCCTTAAGCGACAGGGCCGCCTGTTGTTCGTGGATTGCGTTCTGCGGGTGGAACAGCGGGTGGTGCTGCACGCCAGTGCAGTGATGGCGCGGGTGAAAAGCGCCTGAATGACCAAGGGGCCATTCAGCCCCTGGAGTCCAGGACTTTGCTGGCGGCCTGTTCGGCTACGCGCGCCAGGGTGCGTGATTCTTTCCGGATGTTGTTGACATAGCCACGCGCATTGCCTGAATACTTCCGCAAAGCGGTGTCCATATTGCCGCCCGCTTTCGCCAGGTATTCTTCCAGCACATCCGCCCCGACACGGATATTCACCACGGGGTCGAACAGTGATTCCGAAGGCAGCAGTTTGTCGCGATGCCAGCGCGGTACCACCTGCATCAGCCCCTGGGCCCCATAGCGGCTTTGCACCTTGGGGCGGAATTCGCTTTCTTTCTGAATGATGGCGATCAGCAGTTCAGGGTCGAGCTGTTCGCGTCTGGCCGCTTCTTCCCAGGCCAGGTCAACATACTTACGTATGGTGGATTCCTGTATCTTGAGCTTGGCCGCGACGTAACGCGTCTGCGCCTGTTTTTTCAGTTCGACGGCGTGGCTGTCGGCGCTTGAGGGCGGTGTGGGGCGCTCAATGCGCAGATCTTCCACGCCGTGCAGCTTCAGGCGAATGTGTTCGGAAGGCCCGGACGGTTGAAGCCGCGCCAGGTTTGCCAAAGGAGCGGGTTCGGCCACGGTTTGACTGGCCAGTGCGGCCGTGGGCGAGAGCAGGGTGCCTGCCAGGCAACAGGCAAGAACCGCATTGAGTGAGCGGTGGGATGATCGGTCGGAAACGCGCAGGCGGCGGCTGGAAAAAAAGGGAGGGTGGGGAAATCTCATCAGGTCAAGGCGCTCCTGCGACCCCCATTTTTTGAAACGGGTCGGAGGAATCTTGTAGTGTGAAGTTCAGGCGTAATGATAACATTTTGACCACGCGCCAAAGCGCAAGCCTCGTCATTGGCGGCGAGGTCAAGCGAGGCGGAATCAATGCGGCGCCGATTTTCAGGCCGATTCAGCCGCGCTCAAAAGCAGGGGCAACGCAACAAGGGGCCACAGCTTTCCAGTGCTTGCCCGTCAGCGCCTGCCTTCCAGCCCCCAGGCAGTGGACTCCAGTGCTTTCAGCCCGCGTTCGGCAAACTTGGGTTCTTTTTCCAGGATATCCATGCTGTCCAGAAGGCGCACGTGTGCGTGGGCGTCGAACAGCGCATTGATTTCGTTTGCAGGCACTGAAAATGGCGGGCCTTCCATGACGGACTGGTCGTATTCAAGCGTCAGCACCATGCCATGGTACCCGGGAGCAAGGTTGCCGTAGAGATGTTGAACGTAGTCGGCCCGCATGCCCGGAGGCAGGGCGACGAGCGCGCCCCGGTCGTACACGCCGGAACACGTGGCCAGCGTGGTTTTGTCGAGATTGAAGATATCGCCGCCGATGATTTCTATCGGGCCGGCGACATAGTGGCGCCCCAGGGCGGAATCGTGCTCAGCGGGCTGCAGTTCCTGTTCCTGAAAGAACTGCCGGATGGCGATGGCGGATAGCTCTACGCCCAGCACCTGATGCCCTTGCGCGGCCAGCCACACCATGTCCAGTGATTTTCCGCATAAGGGAACCAGGACGCGTGACCCGGCTGCCAGCCCCAGCGAGGGCCAATGCTTTGTCAGTAAGGGAGTGACGCGGTTCATGTGGAAACCGATAGCGCCTTCCTGCCATCGCTTGAGCCAGAATTCAGCGTCCATTCGTGTCTCCCGTTAAAACCCGTGCCGCTTGGCGTTCAGGCGTCGTTCCAGGCGGCCGATATAGTGCTGGATCAGCGTGGAATCGGTTTTGGAAATGTTCTCGAATTTACAGCCCAGCTCAATGAGTTCTTTCTTGTTGGGCAGCACTTGAGTGTGAACGCGCAGCACCACGAGATCGACCGTTACTTCGCCGGTTTCTGGCAGGGTCAACGTTACATTCTTGAAGGTGATGCCGGTTTGATGAGGCAGCTTGGAGTCTGTATCCAGTTCCAGCAAGGCGACGCCGCCTGCGCTGAGGTCTTTCAGCCTGGCCTGAATGCGTCGTGGCGGCTTGCCGGGTTCCGTGATGGGAATGGTGCAGGTCAGGGGCTCGCCCAGGGGGATATCCACACGGTAGAACTCGCGGCGTTGCACGCGCCTGAGCGAGGCCGGGTAGGGGACTGAAAACGCGGGCTGGGCTTCGTAATCAATGAGTTCCAGGTTTTCACCTGAGAAATGGATACTGACCTGATCGAGCTGGGTATCGAACTGGATGGCGCTCGCCTGGGCGAGCCGGGTGTTCAGCGCGGCGTCGGACGAGCAGTCAACGATGAGTCGCTGGGCGTCGTCGTCCAGTTCCAGCACGGTGGTCATGATGGATTGCTCTGAGTTGCCGCGAATATACATGCGCGTCAGTGTGGCATGCCGCTGGAGGGAACGCAGTATGGAACGGATTTCGAGTTCTGACGTTATGAGAAAGGGGTCGTCATCCCGATCGGAAGGGCTCTGCATTGATGCGGCTTTGTAACGATATATAGAAAGATAGCGCCAAGGATAGAGCATGGACAACGCATCGTCCACTTCAGGTCGCCGATTTACATGCCTGATTGTGTTTTATGTCGTTGAAATACGGTTTGTTGCTGAGCCGTCTGGCCATGTGAAACGGCCAGACGGCTTGTGCTGAAAGGACAGTGGCCGGAAATCAGCGGCTGGCTTCCAGGGCTTGCTTGAGGTCGTCGAGAATATCGTCGATGTGTTCAATACCCACAGACAGGCGCACCATGTCTTCGGTGACACCGGCGGATGCCAGTTCTTCGGCATTCAGCTGGCGGTGAGTGGTGGTGGCAGGGTGGCTTGCCAGGGTTTTGGCATCGCCGATATTCACCAGCCTGAGGATGAGCTGCAGCGCGTCGATGAAGCGGGCACCGGCCTCGCGTCCGCCCTTGATGCCGAAAGACAGGATGCTGGCGGGCTGGCCACCGAAGTATTTCTGCGCCAGTTGATGCTCGGGGTGGGAAGACAGGCCGGCGTATTGCACCCACGATACCTGGTCGTGCGAAGCCAGGTATTCGGCCACCTTCTGGGCGTTCTGGGTATGGCGTTCCATACGCAGCGACAGGGTTTCAATGCCTTGCAGGATGAGGAAGGCATTGAAGGGTGATAGCGCTGCGCCCGTATTGCGCAGCGGTACAACGCGGCAGCGGCCAATGAAGGCG
>JAAZDZ010000511.1 GCA_012512545.1 Alcaligenaceae bacterium
GAACGCTTCAGTACCCTGCACGGGATCATCGTTCTGCGGCGCTGCTTCAGCCACTGACTCGCTTGCCGCTTCTACCGACGCCTCTGCCACAGGCGTCACGCGCCTGGCGCTTTGAACCTCGGCGGCTTCCTCGACAGGGACGGCTGGCGCATCGCTCTGGACTCCAGCATCAACTGGCGCGACCGGCGCCGCAACTGCGTCCTCTGCACCCGCTTGAGCCACGGCGGAACTGGCGACCGGGGGCGAGTCGGGCAAAGCCTCCCAGGCGGGGATATCCGGGCCATCATCCGGCCCGCTATTCTGCGATTGGGACGGAGCTGCGTCTGCTGCCTTTTCAGCCTCGGCCATGCCAGCACCCGCAGCCCGGCCCATGGCTTCTGCAGGCTGGGGCGACAAGGCTTCAGGCTCAGGTGCGGGCGGGGGAGTGTCAGACGGGCCAGGGGCTGCCGCAGCCGCTTGCTGCGCAGGCTGAACCGGCTGCGCGACGGCAGGCGCGGCTTCTTGCGACGGACCGCCTGCAACGGGCGGCCGGGCTGTATTATCTTCGCTGCCCTGCGCTTGCCGCCTGTCCGGGCCGGGCGTCGGGGGTTCCGGCAAATGCGCGGATTCCGGTGTCAGCGCCAACATGCGCAGACAGGCCATCACAAAACCGGCGTATTCGTCGGGCGCCAGCGCAAGCTCGCTACGACTGTGCACGGCCACGGAATAATAAAGCTGTATGAGATCAGGATGCACGCTCGCGGCGAGGGCCTCGATATCGGCGGCGAGCGGCTCGTCAGCGGGCAATACGCCCGGCACCCGCTGCTGAATGGCGATACGCGACAGCATGACGGCCAGATCGGCCAGCGCCCCAGCGTAAGAAAGCCCCCTGGAAGCAAGTTCGTCGGCCACCGCCAATACGCCGCTGGCCTGCCCCACAGCCAAAGCCTGCAACAGGCGCACCAGATGGCGCTGATCAATCGTGCCCAACATGCCTTGCACGGCGTCCAGGGAAAGATTCCCCGCGCTGTAGGCAATGGCCTGGTCGGTCAGCGACAGCGCATCGCGCATCGAGCCGCCCGCAGCCTGGCCCAGCAAGCGCAAAGCGGGCACCTCAAAAGCCAGCGCTTCCTGGCTCAGAACCGATTCCAGATGTTCAACGATGGAATCGACTGTCATGTGCTTGAGATTGAACTGCAGGCAGCGCGACAGCACCGTGACGGGAATCTTCTGCGGATCGGTGGTCGCAAGAATGAACTTCACATGGGGCGGCGGCTCTTCAAGCGTCTTGAGCATGGCATTGAAGGCGTGCCCCGTCAGCATGTGCACTTCGTCAATCATGTAGACCTTGAAGCGCGCGCTGCTGGGAGCGTAGACGGCCTGTTCCAGCAATTGCGTCATTTCCTCGACACCCCGGTTGGAGGCGGCATCGAGTTCGACATAATCGACAAAGCGGCCGGCATCAATTTCCGTGCAGGCGCGGCACTGCCCGCAAGGTTTGGAGGTGATGCCTGTTTCGCAGTTCAGGGATTTGGCAAGAATGCGCGATAAAGTCGTCTTGCCCACCCCGCGCGTGCCGGTAAACAGCCAGGCATGGTGCAGCCGCTGGGTGTCCAGGGCATGAGTCAGCGCGCGAACCACGTGATCTTGACCAATAAGGGTATCGAACGAGCGTGGCCGCCACTTGCGTGCCAGTACCAGATACGTCATGGAATAAAGTGCGGGCAGAGATGACAGTCGAAAACGGAACGAAAAGTGTACCCGCATTCGAGAAAGGCCGGGAGGGCCGGAGGGAAACTACTGAGGTGGCGAGCCTGACTTCGGCACTGACTCTGCACGACTATGGCTGCTTCGTTCCCGACCTGACCAGGTTTGCCGCCGAACCATGCGAAGGGGCCCGCCACGTAGAAGTTTAACAGGAACGCGCCCCTGCCGTCTGGCGGTCGGCCCGGCGTCCCTGAAAAACTGCTTTTCTCGTGGCCCGGCATTGTCTGCGCAGGTAGCAGCTTAGAATAATCATGGATATCAAGCCGCCGTCTTATCAGGAAAACCTTTCTAACCCTATGACCGACACCCCGCCTGACCGCATCGACTCTTTCATTGACGCCCTCTGGCTGGAAGACGGTCTGGCGCAGAACACGCTGAGCGCCTATCGTCGCGACCTGGAAGCCTTTGAAGCCTGGCTTGCCAGGCAGCATGGCAAGCCGCTCACTGCCGTGCACGAAGCCGATATCCAGGAGTGGTTTGCCGCCATGCATGCCCACAGTCGGGCATCCACCGCCAACCGCCGCCTGGCATCGCTGCGCCGCTTCTACCTGTGGGCGCACCGCGAGGGCCTGGTGGCCCACGACCCCTGCCTGAAACTGCAGGCATCCAGGCAGCCGCCACGCTTTCCCAAGACACTGAGCGAAGCCCAGGTAGAAGCCCTGCTGCATGCCCCTGATCTTTCCACCACCCTGGGCCTGCGTGACCGCGCCATGCTGGAAACCCTGTATGCCACCGGCCTGCGCGTGAGCGAACTGGTGAATCTGGGCGTGCTGGAAACCAGCCTTGCCGATGGCGTGGTGCGGGTGAACCTCGGCAAGGGCGGCAAAGACAGGCTGGTGCCCATGGGCGCCGAAGCCCAGCACTGGGTCGAGCGTTACTTGCGCGAAGGCCGCAACACCTTGCTGGGCCAGCGCCGTTCTGACGCCCTGTTCGTCACGGCCCGCGGCGGCCCCATGACGCGCCAGGCGTTCTGGCAACTGGTGAAGAAATATGCCTTCCTGGCCGATATTCACGCACCACTATCACCTCACGTGCTGCGCCACGCCTTCGCCACCCATCTGCTGAACCACGGCGCCGATCTGCGCGTGGTGCAGATGCTGCTGGGACACGCTGATATTTCCACCACGCAGATCTACACTCACGTTGCCCGCGAACGCCTGCGCCAGCTGCATGCGAAACACCACCCGCGCGCCTGACACTCCACCCCTCATCACGCAGACCATGGCCAAGGAAAAACACGTTTCTGAAACCCCCGCCACCCAGCTGTTGAAAAAACTGGGCATTCCCTATACCGGACATACCTATGATTATGTCGAGCACGGCGGCGCCCTGGAGTCCGCCCGGCAGTTGGGTGTGGACCCACATCACGTCGCCAAAACCCTCATCATGGAAGACGAACGCGCCCGGCCGCTGATCATCATCATGCATGGCGACCGCGACGTATCCACCAAAAACCTGGCACGCCAGATCGGCACCAAAAAGGTCGAACCCTGCCAGCCCGAAGTCGCGCAACGCCATTCGGGCTACATGGTGGGCGGCACCTCACCCTTTGGCACGCGCAAGAAGATGCCGGTCTGGATGGAATCCAGCCTGCTGGAATTACCCATCATCTACCTGAACGGCGGACGGCGCGGCTATTTGATAGAGATTGCTCCGCAGGCAGTGGCACAGGCCCTGCAGGCGGGAAAGGTGAATGTGGCGCTGGAAAAATGACTGACGCGAACGCGACAACCCCGGCGGCGTGACAGCGCCGAAGCAAGAAATGGGTTCAGACCCCATGTATGAAGGCAAGATGGGAAATCTGGCGTCTCCGGCAGGAATCGAACCTACAATCTTCCCTTAGGAGGGGAAAGTTATATCCATTTAACTACGGAGACGACACTATTTTGGTGAAGTATAACGTAAGCCGCATGGATGCTTGCTTTGCCACATAAAGATAGGCGGGCTGCGCTACACAGAACCCGGCCGGACACACTTTGAACACACACCAGACAGGGTTTCTGTTTCCTGAAAGCCGCCTTCTGGCTAGAATGCGGCAGATCTCCCTGGAATCGTGCCTGTGTCCAGGCTGAAGCCACCCTTCCTATGACCCTATTTCCCACCCTCCTGATCGCCTTTGCCATGTCTTCCGACGCCTTTGCCGCGGCGATCAGCAAAGGCGCCAGTCTGACGCGGCCACGTTTTTCGGAAGCCCTGCGCATTGGCGCGATTTTCGGCTTTATTGAAGCCATGACTCCGCTGATCGGCTGGGCGCTGGGTACTGCCGCCGAACCTTATGTCCAGGCGTGGGATCACTGGATCGCCTTCGCCATCCTCTGTGGGCTGGGCGGGCACATGATCTGGAACGGCTGTAAGAAAGAAACAGACGAAGAAGACATTTCGCCGCGCACCCGGCATTCTTTCTGGTTGCTGGCAGCCACCGGCTTTGCCACAAGCATTGATGCCATGGCCATCGGCGTCACACTGGCTTTTGTTGACAACAACATTCTCATCACCGCAGCGGCCATCGGGGCCGCTACTCTCCTGATGGTGACCCTTGGCGTCATGGTCGGGCGCATGCTGGGCGCCGTCATCGGCAAACGGGCGGAAATCATCGGCGGCATTGCCCTGGTGGGCATCGGCTCGCTGATTTTGTATGAACACATGTGGGGCATGGCGGGCTGAGCGCGCGCGCAACTCGCTCCAAATGCAAAACGCCGGCGGATGCCGGCGTTTTGCGTGAGCCTCTATTCGACTCTATTCGAGCTTGATACCGCCTTTTTCCACGACTTCGTGGGCCCAGTCGTATTGCTCCTGAATTTCCTTGCCAAACTCTTCAGGCGTATTGCCCGAAGGCGCGGCGCCCTGCTTTTCCAGCGCTTCAATAACACGCGGGTTTTTCAGCGCTTCAGCCGCTGCGGCATGCAGCTTGGCGATGATGGCCTCGGGTGTACCGGCTGGCGCCAGCAAGCCATACCAGGCGGGCTGGTTCAGTTCGGGAAAGCCTTCTTCAGCCAGGGTGGGGATATCCTTCAGGCTGTCAAGGCGCTCGGGCCAGGCAATGGCCATGGGACGCAGATTACCTGCCTGGATCTGAGCCATGGAAGAAGGCAGGTTGTCGAACAGGACTTCGATCTGGCCGCCCACCGCATCGGTGACAGCAGGACCGGACCCCTTGTAGGGAACGTGCACCATGTCAGTATCCGTGGACATTCTGAAAGCTTCACCAAACAGGTGCAGCACACCGCACGTGCCGGAGCTGCCGTAGGAGTACTTGCCTGGGTTGTCCTTCAGCACCTGCAGGAACTCCTTGAAGTTCTTGGCAGGAAACTTGGGGTTGACTTCAACCACGTTGGGCACGTTGGCGAAGTTGGTCACCGGCATGAAATCCTTCAGCGGGTCGTAAGGCAGATCGTTGGGGCGGCACGCCTTGTTCACGGCCAGAGTGGATACCGTAGCGATGGACAGCGTGTAGCCATCAGGTTTGGCGCGAGCCGCTTCCTGGGCGCCAATTGCGCCGCCGGCGCCACCTTTGTTTTCAACCACCATGGGCTGGCCGAGGATCTGGCTCATTTCCTGAGTGACGATGCGAGCCACGATATCGGTAGAACCACCGGGCGCAAACGGCACAATGACGCGCACTGCGCTGTTGGGGTAGTCATCCGCGGCCTGGGCGGCTGCTCCAAATGCGGCAGCGACGCTGCCGACGATGGCCAACGCTGCAAACTTGCTGTTTAGTCGTTTCATATACACTCACTCCTGATTGAATGTTCTCCCTTGTGGGGAGAACCGCGGCGGGATTTTAAGCTTAGATTGTCGCCCCATCTACAAAACGATTGTCGCCCCATCTACAAAACTTATGTCAATTACCTGACGAATGGCTATTTTTACGCTTGTTCTACCTGATTTTCTGCTGATTGCCATTGGTTGGGCGCTGCTGCATCTGCTGAATTATCGAGCAGATTTCTTCAACACTGCTGAAAAACTCGTTTATTACATTCTGTTTCCAGCTCTGCTGTTCAGTTCGATTGTCAGAGAGCCTCTGAGCCTGGGCGATGCATCCACCCTGATAGCCGCCACAGCCGTCTTGATGTCCGGCGGCATGGCACTGGCCTGGCTGGCCATGCCCATACTGCGCCCCACTCCCATCATTCATGCCTCGCTGGCCCAATGCGCTTACCGCTTCAACACGTATATCGGGCTTTCGCTCTCGCTCAGCCTGGCGGGTACGGAGGGGCAATCCACCATGGCCATCATAGTGGGCTGCGCCGTGCCCATGGCCAATATTGCCGCCGTATCGGGCCTGGCGCGCGGACAGGACACCCGCCTGCTTGCTGAAGTATTACGCAACCCTTTGATTCTGGCTACATTTGCCGGTCTGGCATTCAACCTGGCCAGCGTACCGATTCCCGATTTCGCCATGGACACGCTGCAACGCCTGGGCGCCTGCGCCATTGCTCTGGGGCTGATCTGCGTGGGCGCTTCGCTGTCGATCCAGGGTCTGGGCGCGACGGCAAAAGTCATGATCTGGATGCTTGTCGTACGTCTGTTCGCCATGCCCGTTCTGGCCATCATGATCGCTCTGGCGCTGCCACTGGCTCCCACCGAGCAATACATGCTGTTGTTATTCAGCACACTTCCCACCGCTTCCGCCGCCTACATTCTGGCAGTGCGCATGGGCGGAGACGGGCGCAGCGTGGCGGCCACCACTTCGCTGAGCACCATGCTTTCAGCCCTCACCATACCGTTGTGGTTGTACCTCAGCCCATTCTGAAAACAAGGAGCAGGCCCGTGCCGCATACTCCCGAAAACCGCGCCGTTATTGCGTTGGCGTTGCCCGATGAAGCCGCAACCGAAGCGCTGGCCGCCTCGTTCGCCCCCCTGCTTTGCGGGCGCCGCCAAGGTATTGATTCCGGCGGCCGCATTCACTTGCGAGGGGATCTGGGAGCAGGCAAAACCAGCTTCGTGCGGGCCTTTTTAAGAGCGGCAGGAATACAGGGGCGCATCAAAAGTCCTAGCTATGCTCTGCTTGAAAGCTATAATCTTTCTAGATTAAACTTCTATCACCTTGATTTTTATAGATTTAGCGATTCACGCGAATGGTTGGACGCAGGGTTTCGAGACATTCTTCAGGAACACGCCATCGTCCTGATCGAATGGCCGGAGCAGGCTGGCGATCTGTTGCCGCCACCCGACCTGGACATTCGGATTGAGCATGAGGACGAAGGGCGCAGCGCTGTGCTGACGGCGTACAGCGACAAAGGATCACTATGGCTGACGACTCTATTTCCCGCAAAGGCGGCACCCCACCCGTCAACTCCGGCAGACGGCGCCTGATCGCGAGCGCCACCACACTGCTTGCCATCCCCGTTATTCCCCGTTTCGCGCATGCTGCCAGCATTGTCGCCGTCCGCACATGGCCTGCCGACGAATACACCCGCGTCACTCTGGAAATGGACACCGAACTCAAGGCCGAGCACTTCACGCTCGACGGCCCTGACCGGCTGGTGGTGGACATTGAAGGGTTGACCCTCAACAGCACCCTGAATGAACTGGTTTCCAAAGTACAGTCCAACGACCCTTACATCGGCACAGTGCGCGTGGGTCAGAACCGCCCCGGCGTTGTGCGGCTGGTGCTTGATCTCAAACAGCCCGTCGCGCCGCAAGTCTTTACTCTGAAACCCATCGGCGAATACAAATACCGGCTGGTGGTGGACTTGTACCCCAAAGTGGCACAAGACCCGCTGCTGGCCATTCTGGACAGCAAAGACCCAGACCCGCTGGCTGATGTGCTGGAACAGCTCGCACAGCAATCGGGCAGCGCTCCGGTGCCAACCGTCAAAGGGCAGGCCCTGCCTCAGACCGCGCAAAAACCTGCACCAGCGGCAAGCAGCAAGCCCCAGCCGCGCACCACTCAACCTGCACCATCCCCCCGGCGCAGCGGCAACATCCTGATCGCCCTGGACGCTGGGCACGGGGGCGAAGACCCTGGCGCCATCGGCCCGCGCGGGACCCGCGAGAAAGACATTGTGCTGTCGATCGCCCGGCGGCTGCAGCGCCTGATTGATGCCACACCGGGCGTGAAAGCCTATCTGACGCGCGATGGCGATTATTTCGTACCGCTGCATGTGCGCGTACAAAAGGCCCGGCGCGTCAAGGCCGACCTGTTTATTTCCATTCATGCCGACGCCTGGACCAAACCCACTGCCCGCGGTTCTTCCGTGTACGCGCTGTCGCAAAACGGCGCGACCAGCACCATGGCCCGCCTGATGGCAAAGCGCGAAAACGAAGCCGACCTGATCGGCGGCGTGAACCTGGGCACTCACAATGCTCAAGTCGCCAAGGTCTTGCTGGACCTTTCCACCGCTGCGCAGATTAATGATTCCATGCGGGTGGGCGGCAAAGTTCTGGGCGAAATCGGCAAGATCAATCGCCTGCACAAGCGCCAGGTGGAACGCGCCGGTTTCGCTGTTCTGAAAGCGCCGGATATTCCTTCCATCCTGGTCGAAACCGCCTTCATCAGCAATCCTACTGAAGAACAGCTGCTGCGCAGCAGCAAATACCAGGATCAGGTCGCCCGCGCCATGCTGACCGGCATACGCGGATATTTCGGCGACAGCCCGGCCCTGGCCCGGCGCAGCTGACACGGTCGTTCGCCCTGCCCGCCCTTTCCGGGGCGGGTAGAATCTAATGTCTGCCACCACATGTAATGCAAGATCAGCAGACGGATGACCGAAAGACGCTCAATTTCCCCCTTGCCCGACCTGCTCGTGAGCCAGATTGCGGCGGGCGAAGTCATAGAC
>JAAZDZ010000512.1 GCA_012512545.1 Alcaligenaceae bacterium
TCAGTTCGCTGTAGCTGGGGGCCAGCAGTTGGGCGATTTTGCCGGTGGTCAGTTTTTCCAGCAGCGGCAGCAGGCTGGCGACGATCTTGTCGAAGTAGCTGCGGTCGTAACGCACGGCGCTGCGCAGGCCGTCCAGCACCGGGTCATACACACGCACTTGCGATAGATACTGTTCAATCGCCACCACCCGTTTTTCCCGGCCTGTCATGTGGCGCGGAATGGTTTTGTCGTTCAGCTTGGCTTCCAGTTGCACGATGATGTCCCAGGCTTTGGGCTGGGTACGGGCCAGGAAATGCGCCGCGTATTCCATGAATAGCGCGTCGATATTGACGACATGGCGCAGAATCAACTGGTAGTCAGGCCGTTGGCCGAGTTCCACCAGGGCGCGGGCGATGATGTTGACGAAGCGCCAGGCGAATTCCCTGAAGGCCGCGCTATTGCCTTCGCCGGAAAGCTGCCCGGCTACGCGGGTGGCGACTTCGGAAATGCGGCCGAAACGTCCTACGGCGTTGTAGCGGGCGGATATGTCCGGCCAGCCCAGGTGGGAAATCCGGGACAGACCACGGTTTTCAGTATCTAGAATACATACCGGGCGGTAACCATGGATGCAAACGACCGTACGCGCTCCATCTTCCCCATAATTGTTAGCCCTGCGGCATTCGGGCATCGTGTCGGTTCTGTACGAATATAGGAGAACCGCAGATGTCAGTTCGGAAAGGTCTGGGTCAGGATTATTGGGAAGCACATCTGGAGACGATCGCCCGCGAGGGCATCGGGGCCAAGGCTTACGCCCAGCGCGAGGGTATGGCGGTGTCCAGCCTCTATTATTGGCGCCGACGTCTGAAGGCCCAGTGCCACGGCCCGCACAAACCGGCGGGCAATCCGTCGCCGGCGGCACCCGCACGGTTGTTTGTTCCGGTGACGATGGGCGCCGACAACGGCAGCACCGGTCGTTATGTGCTGACGCTGGGTTCGGGCCTTCGTCTGGAGCTGTCGTGCCTGCCCAGCCCGCAATGGCTGGCCCAGGTCAGCCAGGCGTTTGATTCGCAGGTGCGCTGATGCACCCGGGCGCGTCAATCGGGCAGGTGTACCTGTGCTGCCTGCCGGTGGACTTCAGAAAGCAGATCGACGGCCTGGCTGCGCTGGTGGAAGGCGAGCTGGAACAGAACCTGTTTGGTGATGCGCTGTTCGTCTTCACCAACCGCCAGCGCAGTCGGATAAAAATTCTGTACTGGCATCGCAACGGTTTCTGCTTGTGGCAAAAACGCTTGGAAAAAGAACGATTTGCCTGGCCCGTGGCGAGCGCGGGCGCTGGCTTTGGAGAGGAAGGGAGGGGGGTTACACACGGTTATCCACTGGTTCTGTGGATGAGTGGGAGGTAGCGGCACGGTATGCCTTCATTTCATCAAGCCTCAAATTGTGAGCAGCTATTGAGGTGCGGTTCCGATGTGATTACGCTGATGCCGGTTGAGTGCTAACGATCGACCGGAATACCCAGTTGAGCAACATCACGTGAACGTGTAACTCAACCTTCTTCAACCCTTCAAATAGCTCGCTATGGATTTTCCATCGCATTGATATCGTGTCACCGTGCTTTTGAACCCCGAAGCGCAGAACGGACATTTTTTCCATTCCAGATAGGCATTGAGATCTTCTGTAACACTCAGCTTCGACGCGTTGCGGTAGATATATGAATTTAAACCTCGCCATTCCCAGAAGTCGTCTTCCACCACACCGGACTTGCCCGGTTTCCTGAAGCGATAGGCATTGAATCCATACAGCAGAATATGGTATTCATCGTTTGTCAGCGCGCTCGGTGCAACCGAAAAATCAAAGAGACGCTCCTTGGCAAAGTGTGCAATCGCAGCCTTAGGCATCACCCGATGCAAACCGAAGGATGTCATGTTCGGATCCAGCGGAGAAAAACTCCTGTCGATCCATTTTTCGAACGGATATGATTTCAGGTGCCCATAGCCACCGCAATGAGAACAGGCGTTTCTGTAGAGATTGAAAGCGAAGCGAGCAGGTGAGATTCCGTCGATCAACTTCTCCGTCACGCTAAACAGGCGGATACCATAGTACTGGCATTTTTCAGATCCTGGAAAGACGCCTTGGTGTGTCGCCACCACGCCGCCGCCCTTCAAAAAAGCCTCTTCGAATGTCTCGGCTTTTACCAGCGTTCTCCACGGGTCATCGTCCAAGAGTATGACGCGTCCCTTGCTCCCAGCGATCACGGTTTTGTGGATGGATGCCGGCACTTTCGGATATTTTTCGAGGTAGGTAACGAAAGGGTTGTACAGAAACGTACGCGCCGAGCTCATCGCATCCTGTACCTCGGTACGCGACTGTAGGAAATGGACGTTTCTGTCCTTTACTGCAACCTCGAAATCCGAGCAAAATTTCCGTTCCAAGTCGAAGTTCTTTTGCTCGATATAGAGCGATGGCAATAGCTGGTAGCGCTTTCCTTTCGAGTCCACTACGCGGTGTCGCGGCTGATTACGTTGAGGGACGATCCATGCCTGACGTTGCTCGATATGTGCCAGTTCGTCAAAAACGGTGGCGTGGTTGAGACTCGGAAATCTCTTTTCTCCAAGATGCCCAACGACGATAGTGTCGCATGTTTTTTCGTGAAGCGCACTGCCAAGATCGATGATGTATTCGCATCGATAAATGAGTGCCGGGTTATGCTCGATCACGAGGATCGAGCAGCCGTCGAGGTACTCAGTCATTGCCTCGCGCAACCGGACGACGGCGGAATCGTCAAGCCCTCGGCTGGGCTCGTCCAGGATGATAGTGGCCTTTTCGCTGCGAACAGTGCGTTGGTTGTTCAGTATGAATTTTGCGAGCTTCAGACGCTGGAGTTCGCCACCACTTAATGAGGAAGTTGATCTCCCGAGCGTGATATGAGTTAGCGAGAGGGCATTAAAAATCCGCTGTGTGTCGGTCAAAAAAGCGAATACTCCACTAATGTCGATGTGATTGACGTTGCGACCAAGCAATTCGACAATGCCCACTTCCTCCACTTTTGCGAGCGCGACGTCGGGCCGGAATCGAGACCCGAAACAGACGCCGCAAACCTTGTTTTCATCAAGACCGGATCCACCACATGCTGGGCATGCACCTCGCGCATTGAAACTGAAATCGCTCTCGGTCAGATAGGGTGCGGCGGCTTTCGCGTACACTTTTCGAACATCCTCGAAGACTTCAAGGTAGGTTGCGACGATGGATGTCGGCGATTTCCCAGGCGGTTTGCTGTCGAGTTTTGCAACAGGCACCCCTGACTCCGCAAGTGACGAATAGATCATATCCAGAACGAGCGTGCTTTTCCCAGAACCGCTGGCACCGATAACCGCCGTGACTTTTCCAGTCGGCACCTTGATACTAGTGAGACGGACGTTTCGTAGGGGTTTGAGAGCCAATGTTTCGAACGTTCTGGTTCGTGCCCCACACATTCGGTCACCCCATCGAAAGAATTCTGGCATCGAGGGAGTCGTTCGATCGCGATGTTCGTCAATGTAGCCACCTTCCGCCCCGGCTCCGGGGCCGACCAGAAGAACACGATCCGCAATTCGCCGATATAGCGTATTGTGCTCGACGACGATCACGCAATTTCCCTGCTGTTTTAGTTCGAGAATCGCCGTTAGGATCGCAAGATTGTCCTGATACTGGAGATTGGCCGAAGGCTCATCCAGGACGATGATTTTCCCATCGTGATGGGACGTCAACACGTCGAGTAGTTTCAGTCTTTGTGCTTCGCCCGAACTTATCGTCGTCGTCGCTCTGTTCAGGCCGATATGACCAATTGCCAGTTTTTCAATGACGCTCAATTGCTTGTCTAGCTGCGCGAATTCGTCGTCGCACAAACCCAAGCTAGGCAGTTCGGCTCGAAATTCGCTGGCGGTGAGGGAGAGATAGTGAGCAATGTGCTTTCCGCCCACCAGCACTGCGCGAGTTTGATAACCATAGCCCGAACCCTCGCACGCCGAGCAATCGGCCTCTATGAGGTAGGCTTTGGCGTTTTCGTCCGATTGGTTCGAGAGTAATTTGTCCGTCAATACATGGATCACTATCTCGCGATCGTCCGCTGATAATTCCTTAAATGTCGCCTTGACGTTGACACCGCGTTTCTTCAACAGCGCCGTCAGACCTGCAGGTAGAAACTTGAATGCGACATAGCGGCCCGCTCTCGTAAGCGGCACGTTCAGAAAGCCCTTGTAAAGGGGGGCGGATTGGTTTATAACTTGCTCGAATTTCACCGCGGTGCGCTTGCCGGCGCCATCGCATACCGTGCAACGCCCTGACAGGGACGACGCTTTCGATCGTGAAAAGAGCAGTGGCGTTGGCTTCCGGAAAAGGGTGCCGTCGGGGAGATAGAAGTAGTGTTCGTCGAAATTTAGCTCAACATTATCACCAAGCAGCATGATGCCCGCCCTAGCCAATGTCAGCACGGTGCTATCGTCCGCACAGTCATTGACGGCGACGGAAATCTCGTAATTCGACAACTCGGACTTCGGCAGTCTTCCCGTAGACACCTCCCTGAAAATACCCTTCCTCTCATCGCGCAGAAACACCGAACGAATTCCGTATTTCGCAAGTCGCAATTGAATGTCAGTCGGATTGACGCTTGCGTAGGACCACATCACGGCGTAGAGTTGAGCGTCAGCATGAAATTTTTGGGCGAATTGTCGTATTTCGACCAAAGACGGTTTCTTGATCGTTACGCCGCGGTAAACGATTACCCCTTTCTCGACGAACAGCTTCTGTATTTCCCCCTTCAGCCCTGTTCGGGTTCCGAAAGTCGAACGCTCTGTCTGGGTCAGTGCGCGCTGGGATACAGCACTGCATTCGGGTAGGGCAGTCGAGCGTAAGAAGCTCGGGCGGACGGCGTACACATACAGATCGTCCGTTTTGCGTCGTATTGCTTCCTGGCGTAGTGCCTCGGCGGTAATGACGTCATTGACGAGCGTCGATTTTCCTGAGCCACTTACGCCCGCGATTACGACCACTTCGCCTGCTCGCCCCGAAACGTCGACGTTTTTCAGATTATTTTGGGTAATTCCTTTTATCGAGAAATCAAACGCGTGCGCTTTCTTCGTCATAGAGGTCGAAAATTTGAGGAATTATTTTCTTGTAGGCCGAGCACATTGGACTTTTCCCGTTGACACGAAACAGCGGGCATCCACCGGCGCATACAAACCGATATTCGCACGCTCGACAGTCCATGCTGAGACCTAGATGTTTTTTATATCCGCGTCGGATGATATCGAGTAACCCCACGTCCTCATCGAGACTGCCGAGTGGAGATCCTTTTTCGAATTCTGTGTGGCAAAAGTAGACCGATCCATCCAGATACAGCGCACCTCCCGTCGTTCCCATCGAGCAGGGTGTCGTCTGCGGTTCCAGTGTTCTTAAATCAGACACGACGATTCGCTTGCTTACCGGATAACCTGCCGCCACTGCGCGCGCGAGCGTTTGCTTCACGTCTGCAAACGCGATTTCAAATTCTCGGGGACGGATATGACCGCCCTTCGCATCAGAAAAACGAAAGATCAGATCCTCCTTGACGAGCGACTCGACTAACTCGTGGATTCCTGCGCTGTTTTCCGAAGTGGCGGTAATCATCACACCCGGCTTGATGCCGCTTTCGCGTAGGACTTTTAAGTTCTTTTTTACTATGTGAAAAGAACCATGCCCGCTCACCGGGAAAACGCGATTTCTGTCGTTATTCGCTGATAGACCGTCTAGCGACACCGACACACCAATATCATTGGCCCTGATATACTCGACGATGCTTCGATTTAGAAAAGTCAGATTCGTGATGATTCTGGCATTTAGGCGTATATCTGCTTCTGCCAGCGTTTCTCTCAGTTTGATAACTTCGGCGCACCAGTCTTGAAATGACAAAAGTGGTTCTCCCCCGGCCAACTTGATCGAAACGCTCTTCAATCCCTTGACGCCTAGCAGCTTCCGACCAAACAGCGAAAACAGGTCGGATCGCCGCGCCTTCGCGCTGTTGAGAGAAGGGATGTAGCAGTAGGTGCACGCGAGATTGCAGCGGTCACTCGTCTGAACCCAGAACTGTAGGTTCTCAGCTTGAAATTGGGGGGGGCTTTTCTTTGCATTCGTCTTAGAGACGATTCCTTCTAGCACCAGACGTTCCAGCACTTCGACATCAGCAGCGTCCGGTTCATATGGTTGGTCGCGCAGCAAAATTTCAATCAGCGCGCTGCTGTGTTCATCGAGCACCAGTGTTCTGCCGTCGACATCTTCGCGCGTAACGAAATGAACGTCGCCGTGTCCGCGCGTGGGGCGAACCCCCAGCCTAAATCCTTGGTTCAAGACGTAATTCATCGGTCGAACCTTATCGTTGCCATCTCGCGCGAGGCGAATGAACGATCAGCAGCGTTGAAGGCCAGCGTACATTCTGATCGCCTGTGCAGTGCTGCGTGATTAGACACGATTAATAGATCGCCACGATCAAGAACCACATCTTGAGCAACTTCGCTGCAAACGGCGTCGATCATCATTTTGAGCGGGCGATTGTCGAATGCAGCTAGATTGCCGGTCGGCATCAATGACGTGTGCAATGTCAGGATCAGTTGATCGCCAAAGCGCTGGAGCACGGGAAGGCTAATCGGCACTCGCCCAGGAAATGAGTAATCAATATTTCGTTCCAGAAGATCCGTTTGGGTAACCCCGTATATGCTGTTCATCCTCTCCAGAAAGGCATCGCGATGCACCACCTGGTTGCGCCCATAGACCGGATGCTTGGGATCTGGGCGTAGGCACAACAAAGCGACAAATGCGGGAGGATGGGGCTGAAACATGAAGTCTGTGTGATAGCCGCCGCACGCAGCTTGCTCTGACAGATTGTCACTGTAAGGAAGCACGCGGAATTCGTGAACGAAGCTCCCTAGGCGTGCAGAAAAAAATAGCTTGCCTCCCGACACGCGACATAGTTCGGTTTCAAGCCGTGCAGTGTCCAGGCCAAACCCTCGCACCAACTGATATCCGTCTCGACCGATTTGAGAAAAGTCGACATCTAGCGGTCGGGTGATTTTTTCTTTTGGTGCCAGCGTCGACACTTTCCTGACTTGGGTTGCGCCGAGTATTGGTTTGATGAGCGTCGGGCCTTCACGACTCGACCTCGTGTGCATCAAGCGGCCTTTTGCATGGATGAAGTATTCGATGAATCGCTTGCAACCTGGTCGATATGGCAGGGGCAAACCTGCGGGCACTTCTGGGCTTCGAGCGTTGGGCTGTACAGCGCTTCGCCGAAGAGTTCCTGCCACAGAGACTCTGACTTCGACTGTACGTCAAACCATTGCTGACGGTTTTCTTCACCCAGCATGCCAAAATAAGGGAAGTGGTGTAGATATTCGCCGAACAGCTCGTTGCAATCTTTCATGTACGCACGGGTATCCAGAATGTGCATGTGCCAGATCTCGTCGATGTCCCCGTTGGGGACGAGTTGTGCTCCGCCAAGCGCTTTGGTTACCGCCATGTAACGCTTATAGTTTTGTACGGCTGTTTCCGCCCGGTTCAAATCCCATTGACCGCTCTTTACCTCAAGAAGCTTCTCGATGGCAAGTTCAAAATTCCATGCATTGGTGGTTTCGATCGCCCGGTCAAAAATTGCTTGCTC
Organism: Alcaligenaceae bacterium; assembly: GCA_012512545.1. GTDB lineage: Bacteria > Pseudomonadota > Gammaproteobacteria > Burkholderiales > Burkholderiaceae_B > Yanghanlia. The sequence continues at coordinate 7,646 of JAAZDZ010000512.1, forward strand.
AAATTTCACCGCCTTCATTTTTTCTCCGGTTAGATATTGGGTTCCAGCACAAAGCCGGTTGGTGCTTACATACTGACACAAGGAAGACTCAGAATTTTAGCGTAAACGCAAACGATCCACAATTTGTGGTTTTTTCCTACTAATTGAATCATACACGGGCTTTGTGGCCACCACGCGCCATCCAAGTAGACTAGTTTACTGTTTGATTAATTAGTCGACCCTGAGCAATCCCCGTAGCCCGCATAAACATTGGCTTTCAGGGCTATTTCGGATGGTAATAACTCCCGGTTTGTTATTCAATAGAGGCTGTTTTCTGGGAGTTTTTCACGATGTTCGCCTGCCCCGCCACTGACGATTTCTTCCGTGCCCGCATCGACCAGATGATCGATCTGCGCCACCCGTTGACGGTGCTGGCCTCACGCATGCCCTGGCAAGAGATCGAAGCCGCAGTGGCGCACCTGTTTGTACGCAAGGCCCACGCGGGGGTGGCCATGGCTGATCTGGATTTGTTTGGCGAGAAGCCCCAGCGCAAGACGCCGGCCAGCGAGGCCGGGCGCCCGCGTGTACCGCTACGGGTGATGGTTTCGCCGCTGTACCTGAAGCACGCCTTCAACGAATCCGACGAAGGCGTCGTGGCGCGATGGGCGGACACGCCGCGCTGGCAGTTCTTCTCGGGGCAGAGCTACTACGAGGATCGCCCGCCCTGCGACGCCACCACCCTGGTGAAGTTCCGCCAACTGCTGGGCGACGAAGGCGTGGAGGAACTGCTGGCGCAGACGATCAACGCGGCGGTGGAACTGAAGCTCATCAAGCCTCAGGAATTGAATCAGGTGATCGTAGACAGCACAGTGCAGGAGAAGGCCATCGCCCACCCCACGGACAGTCGGCTTCTGTAGACGGCGCGCATCAAATTGGTGGAAGCGGCCAAGGACGTAGGAATCGCATTGAAGCAGACCTTCGCCAAGGAAGGTGCGCAATTGGGCCGCCAGGCCGGGCGCTATGCCCATGCCCGCCAATTCAAACGCATGCGCCGGTGCATCAAGCGTCAAAGGACAATTGTCGGACGGTTGGTGCGCGAGATTGACCGCAAGGCTAGCGCGATCAGCCCGATCGTACGCGGGGCGCTGGATGAAGCCTTGAGCAAGGCCCAGCGCATCGTGGCCCAGAGCGCCCAGCGTAAGGCGGTGAATGGCCAGCCCAAACTGTACGCTTGGCACGCTCCGGAGGTGGACTGCATCAGCAAGGGCAAGGCACGCCAGCCCTACGAGTTCGGGGTGAAGGTGGGCATTGCCAGCACCTTCACGGGCAACCTGATCGTTGGCGCGCGGGCGTTTCACGGTAATCCTTATGACGGGCACACGCTGAACGCTCAGATTGAGCAGGCCGCCATTCTGATGCAGGACTGCGCTGGCAAACCGGGCACGGTGTTTGTGGATCTGGGCTACCGGGGCGTGGACGCAGATAACCCGGGGGTGCGCATCGTACACCGGGGCAAGCCCAAGCGGCTGACGGCGCAGGAAAGAAAGCAGCTCAAGCGGCGCCAGGCCATTGAGCCCATCATCGGGCACCTGAAGGCTGATCACCGGATGGGGCGCTGTCACCTCAAAGGTGAAACCGGCGACCGGCTGCACGCGGTGCTGTGCGCGGCGGGCTACAACATCAAATGGCTGCTGCGCATGATTGCCAAGAAGGGGGTGCCCTTCCTGTGGGCGCTTTTTTTGCGCCTGCGAAAAGGGGCTGCCCCAGGGCTGTCGTGGCCGGTATTTGCCGCGTGGGTACTCGGCTGTCGGTCAAACCGCCGTTACAGTGCTGCGTCGGCGCCGCTCTTGGCTGCGTGAGGCGGGGCCACGGGCGGTGGTTTCCGGTGGAAATGAATAAATCAGAAACGACTTGTTATCCAATAGAGACGGTTTTCTGGTAAGCGCTCGCTGAGCGGCGTTCTTGCCAGCGCGAGCGCTTACTGCGCGCCAGACTGGCCTTGCTGATGCCCTCGCGAGTACAGAACGCCGCAGCGCTGAGTCCACTGGCGGAAAATCGCTGAACAAGCGCACGCCACTCCTCACGGCTGCGATGCCGCCCTTTACGCTTCGATCCCTCGTCCATTGCTTGCATACCTCACCTGGTTAAACATGGTGGGTAGTGTCGCGCGAGGCAGCCGAAAGAAAAAGAACGCCGCTCAGTGAGCGGTTTACTGTTGTTCCAATACGGCACAGATCAAAAATATTGAAATCCAGCGCCGGAACGCATGCGGGCAAGTTGCAGAAAACTTATCGCCAGATTGGTAATTTTTCCCAGTGCGCTGGAAAACCCATATCAGCTACAGGCATTTTGTGCTGGTCAAGCAGGGTTAGCAGCCTGTCGCGCCAACTGTGGTTGGGTGAAACGACATCCATACAGTGCAGAATAATTACGAAAGCGTTATACAGCTTTCGAGAGCCTGGTTGAAACTGCATTTTCAAGGATGCTGGTTTGGCTCGCGGCAGTAATGGGGTAATGGTGAACTCCCGGTTCCACAAACGTCCGTGATGGGCGGCTATATTTCTCACCAATGCCAAGTGATGAAGCCATGACCCCAACACTTTTTGATCCAACCCATAAATTGACGCAATCGCCCGGCGAGTTGGCATAGGCTTCAAATTTCCATACCAGCGCGATAACAACCCCAAGGACATTACCTCACAAACTGCCCAAACGGGAGGAAGCGTTTCAGAATACGTCGCTCTCAAATGCCGAATGAAAACCTCATCCGAACGCTGGACTTCCTGGGTTAATTTAAGAGAGTCAGAATGCCATCGAGCGGGATTCGCTGCCAGCGAAATATCAAGATGGGCATGTGGCCCATGTTGATGGGCCAGGTGATAAGCCCATTGGCTGCGAACAGATACTTCTATGCGTTCAATGGCATCCAAAGCCAACAAGCGTAAACTGCGGTCGAAAATATAGAGATTCAGCGCATCCTCGAATCGGGTGCCTGGATGAAACTGATGGGGATTGTGGCTTATCTCGAAGGGCAGCCAATAGGCACTTAGGCGATAATAGTTCAGATGCTGAAGGTAGAACTTGGCTGACTCTTCATCATCGACACGCGTACCACGCTGCCGGAGGATGGCTACCTGTTGATCGTAGGTCGTCGAGGGCTTTGTGAATGGGGATGTCGGCGTCGTCATGGCAGGCTCATGTCGTGATGCGGCCTGTCGGCTAGCGATATACTGGCCCAGAAATGAGTAACCCGCCGGTTTGAGGATACGCTTGCGCGCATAGCCTTGGCGGGTCTTGTTAACACAATTATACCGAACTTCGGCGTTATTAGATATACAGGGGGCCGAGAGCTAAAAATGATGGCTTTTGGCACCTTCAAGGAGTAAGCCCCTGATCAGCATCCTACCCAGCGTAAGCGCAGAACTATTGGTAGGCACCTTGCGCCTGTCACAACGGATGCTTTCTTGCAAGCACGGCGGAAGCCGTCATGACGCTACCTACGCCTACCAACGTCCAAGACACACCAACGAAGTATTGTTGTAGTTATGCGACAATCCATTTCAGGCGCTGCGGGGCAGAAAAGTTGTTCCACTGAAGGCCATGGAGAGCCAGGAAATTTGTGTATATTGCTGTGTATATAATCGCCGGTGTTGATAATTTTTATTGTTATAAATCAATCACTTACCCTATCAATGTCCGTTGGTGTTGATAACAGACATGGATTACTCCTTGTGAGGGAAAGGCATCGGCAAGTTACTGCCGGTTAACCAGGAAAGCCCTTTTGGGTGGAATCCTGGCCCTTCACCGGGGTGTTGGGCAGGCCCTGTATTTCCTGTACATGCTGGTTTACGGCAAGGGTTCTGAGAGGTTTAGGGTTTGCTGCAAAAAATTTCTGTGTTGTTACAAATCGGACTGCAGGCCCTGCTTCTCTTGGTTGATTGGGTTAACGGCGGGTGTGCGGGGATGTTTAGGGGCCTCACTGTTCCCGTTCTATCACCCCGAGGAAGGCCATTCTGTTTGTGGATAAAGGGCCGAATTGTCGGGTGACCTCTGCCATGCTGTGACCCTGGGAAAACAATTCCCAGATATCGGCCCAGTCCTGCATCAGCACCCGCCGGGAACTGATGTACTTGGTGTGGTCATACGGAGCGCGAGAGGAATCGTTGCGCTTCATGTGGGCAAGCTGAAGATCAACCCGGTTGTCGGGGTACCCTAGCAAACTGAGCAGTGTCGTTGCGGTTGAACGGAACCCGTGGGCTGAAAACACCCCTCGGAAGCCAAGGGCGCAGAGGGCATTGTTCAGCGTTGTCGGCCCTATGGGTTCATCAGGTCGCCGCGCATTTGGTAGTAGCAGCCGCCCGCTGCCTGTCACTTGGTGCAGCTGCTTCAAGAGATCCACCACCTGGCGGGACAGCGGAACCATGTGTGGGCAGCGCATCTTCATATTTTCAGCGGGAATCAGCCACATCGCCGCATCCAGATTGAACTGATCCCAGGTGGCTCGCCTGAGTTCGATGGTGCGCACAAATGTCAGCGACAGCAGGCGCAAAGCCATCTTGGTCAGATAATGGCCGTTCCAGTTCTCGATGTTGCTCATAAGTGCCGGAATCTCGCCCCAGGGAAGCGGCGGATGATGCCGGACCAACGGTTTCTTGATCAAACGCTTCAGCATGGCAGCCGGATTGTGCTCGCACACGCCTTGCTGCGCCGCGTAATTGAAAACCTGGCTGATCCACTGCCGCACCGCCATGGCAAGCACTGCACCGCGCTCCGAAATATCGAGAATCAGTGGGTGGATGCTCGACACTGTGATGGCAGCGACAGGCAGCATCCCAAGCACAGGGAACACATCATTTTCCATATAGGAAGTCACCTGCTTGCGATAACCACCGCTCCACGTCGTATTGGACTTCATCCAGTTCCGTGCACACGACTCGAAGGTGTTGTCATTCCGATCAAGCTGCAGGCTGACCTTGAGTTTCCGGTCAACCAAAGGGTGAATACCCTGGCGCACCAAACCATACGCCCGATCACGCTCCCGCCGGGCCTCTTCCAGACTGATGGCAGGATACCTGCCAATCGAGTAGGTTCTTTCAGACTTGCCAATGCGGTAGCGATAACGCCAAGACCGCGAACCCGCCGGCGTTACGTAGTCGGCCCTTACATGGACGTCTCCTGGAAAACAAGTTTTTAGCGTGTGAACGTTCAAAGAGGTTGCAGCCTTACATTCGGCCTGTTGATGCAGGCGTTTAACCTGCTGGCCCTGATGGCATTCGCGGATAAGGTTCCCCCCTGAAAATCGAGCTTGTTTACGCTCTGGACGACTATCGGATTTTCCTTACCCAGGTCTGACCTGTTTTCCCATCACGTTGCTTCTTGCTTGCTCTCCTTTGAAAACTCGGTATTTACGCTATCAGTTTTTATTACACAGTCGCGCCAGCAACTTCCCATTGGGCCTGATCAAAGGCTTTGCCTCTGGTCAGGAGTGCCCAGACGGTGCGGGCCAGTTTATTAGCCAGCGCAGCAACCACGACGCTAAAAGGTCGACGCGCAAGTAGCTGTTGGATCCAGGCAGTTTGGCGACTTCGGCATATAACGGCTCGCGCACCATGCATCAGCAGGGTGCGCACATAGGCGTCACCACGTTTGGAGATCCCAAGTTGACGTGTCTTGCCCCCGGTACCGGTTTGTCTTGGCGTTAGACCCAGCCAGGCTGCAAATTGTCTGCCAGAATCAAAGCTCGACAGCTCGGTCGCCGTGGCCACTAATGCTGTGGCCGTCAGCGGTCCAATACCAGGGATGGTCTGTATGGCCTGCATCTGGAAGTTCTGTTTAACCAATTGAACAAGACGCCTGTCGAGCTGGTCGATGTCTTGCTGTAGGTGTGAAATACGTTTCAACTGCTCCTGAACACTGACTACAACGATCTCCGAAAGTCGACCGTTCTCCTGCGCTTTGGCCAATTCATCTGGAATGCGTTTGAGCAAGGCCTGGTGACCTTCCGGCAACACAATGCCGAACTCGTAGAGCAA
>JAAZDZ010000513.1 GCA_012512545.1 Alcaligenaceae bacterium
CTGGTACACCACCGAAGTCGGCCGTCAGCCCTGGGTGGTGTACGGGGTGATGCGCACGGCCGATGCCGTCAGCCCGCACCGGGCGTTTGAAGTAGGGCTGACGCTGCTGTTGTTCATCGTGGTGTATTTCATACTGTTTGGCGCAGGCACGGTTTACATGCTGCGCCTGATCAAACGGGGGCCGCCTGCAGCGCCCGATTACGGGCCGGAAGGCGGGCCGGGCGAGGTACGGACACCCAGCCGCCCCTTGTCTGCGGCGACTGAAGCCGGTGCCGGTTACACAGTGTCCCGCCAGCCTGCGCGCGGCCAGGGAGATAAGCATGGGTATTGATCTGACAATTCTGTGGGCCGTCATCATACTGTTCGGCATCCTGATGTATGTCGTCATGGATGGCTTTGATCTGGGCATTGGCATTCTGTACCCTTTTTTCCCCGATCAGCACGACAGGGATGTCATGATGAATACTGTTGCGCCGGTCTGGGATGGCAACGAAACCTGGCTGGTGCTGGGTGGGGCGGGCCTGCTGGCAGCATTTCCGCTGGCGTATGCGGTGATACTCAGCGCCTTCATGCTGCCGCTGATTTTCATGTTGCTGGGGTTGATTTTCCGGGGCGTGGCCTTTGAGTTCCGCTTCAAAGCCACTGACCAGCGCCGCCATTTCTGGGATAAAGCGTTCATCGGCGGGTCGGTGGTGGCCACGTTCTTTCAGGGGGTGACCCTGGGGGCTTACCTGGAAGGCATTCAAGTGGTGGGGCGACAATTCGCAGGCGGGCCGTTTGACTGGTTCCGGCCCTTTCCAATCTTCACCGGGCTGGCGCTGATTGTCGCCTACGCTTTGCTGGGCTGCACCTGGCTGGTGATGAAAACCGATGCCTCCTTGCAGCGGCGCATGATACAGCTGGCGCGTCCACTGGCCCTGGCGCTGCTTGGGGCGATTCTGATCGTCAGCATCTGGACGCCCATTGCGCACGAAGGCATCCGTGTGCGCTGGTTCAGCACCCCCAATCTTTATTGGTTCGCGCCAGTGCCGGTGCTGGTGCTGGCATGCGCCTGGTCTTTGCTGCGCGCGCTCGACAAGCAGCCTCATGCAGGGCCTTTTGTGCTGACTCTATGCCTGGTGTTTCTGGGTTACAGTGGTTTGGGAATCAGCCTGTGGCCCAACATCATTCCGCCCGACATCGACTTGTGGGACGCCGCCGGGCCGCCTCAAAGCCAGGGGTTTGCGTTGGTGGGCGCTTTATTCATCATCCCCATCATTCTCATGTATACCGCTTGGTCATACTATGTCTTTCGGGGCAAAGTGCGGGCGGGCGATGGCTATCATTGAGGCGGGTGCGGCATGCGGGCAACAGTCAGGCAATGGTTGCAGCGGGCAGCTTGGCTGGGACTCATCTGGGTTGCCAGCGTGGCAGTATTGGGCCTGGCGGCCTGGGTTTTGCGCTTGCTGATGAAATCCATCGGAATGAGCCCGCCCTGAAACAGCGCCGGACGTGTTCATAAAACCCTGCCGTCTGTCCTGTCTTGCCCTTCGGGCAAGGCAGAAGAGGGTACCGTTGAGCACGCGCAAACCTTTGGCCCGGGGCGGCGGTCGCTGCGGGTGAAACCCTTATTTATAATCATTGATTGGACATTTCACGGGGACTCATACCATGCAACATCTGGAAAGCACCGCTATTGCTCTGGCGGAACCTCAAGATATTTCCACCGAAGTACTTCTTGAAAAGTATGCCAAAAACGGTGAAACATCCATACACGAGGTGCGGGCCAGAGTTGCCACTGCGTTGGCGCAGGTAGAAGAACCCAAGCAGCGTAAAAAATATGCGGAAGAGTTCCTGTGGGCCATGGAGCACGGTTTCGTGCCGGCCGGGCGCGTCAACAGCGCTGCCGGAACTGACTTGCAAAGCACGCTGATCAACTGCTTTGTGCAGCCAGTGGGCGATTCCATCACAGAATCCGAAGGCGGCAAGCCGGGCATCTACACTGCATTGGCGCAGGCAGCTGAAACCATGCGCCGCGGCGGCGGCGTGGGCTACAATTTTTCGCAGATCCGCCCGCGCGGTGCCCTGGTGAAAGGCACAGGCAGCAGCGCGTCCGGCCCTATTTCGTATATGCGCGTATTCGATCGTTCCTGCGAAACCGTCGAATCCGCCGGCGCCCGCCGGGGCGCGCAGATGGCAGTGCTTAACGTCACTCACCCCGATGTTCTGGAATTCATAACGGCCAAGCAGGAACGCGGCCAGCTCAATAACTTCAATGTCTCGGTAGGCGTTACTGACACCTTCATGAAGGCGGTGGAAGAAGACGGCGACTTCGAGCTCACTCACGTCACTGAACCCAATGCCGATCTCAAATTGCAGGGTGCTTACCTGCGCGACGATGGCCAGTGGGTGTATCGTAAGGTGCGCGCCCGCGAAGTGTGGGATCTCATCATGCAGAGCACCTACGCGGCTGCTGAGCCCGGCGTGCTCTATCTGGATCGCATCAACGAAGAAAACAACCTGGCCTACTGCGAAAGCATTGAAGCCACCAACCCTTGCGGCGAACAGCCGCTGCCCGATTACGGTTGCTGCTGCCTGGGCAGCCTGAACCTCACCGCCTATGTGCGTTCGCCTTTCTCCGATGCTGCCGACTTCGACTACGAAGAAATGCGCAAGGCCACAAAGCTGGCGGTGCGCATGCTGGATAACGTTCTTATAGCGACCAAATGGCCGCTCGAAGAACAAAAGCAGGAAGCCGACGCCAAGCGCCGCCTGGGTCTGGGCTTTACCGGGCTGGGCGACACCCTCATCATGCTGGGCTTGCGCTACGATTCTGAGCAAGGCCGTGAAGTCGCCGCCCGTTTCGCCCGCGAAATGCGCGACGCCGCTTACGAGGCTTCGGTTGAGCTGGCCCGCGAACGCGGCGCCTTCCCCCTGTTTGACGCCGACCAATACCTGGCTGCCGGTTTCGCCGCGCGCCTGCCCGATGCAATAAAAGAGCAGATCCGCCAGCATGGCGTGCGTAATTCGCACCTGACCTCCATTGCGCCGACCGGCACCATTTCACTGGCTTTTGCAGACAACGCATCGAACGGCATCGAGCCTGCTTTTTCGTGGTTCTACAGCCGCCTCAAGCGCATGCCCGATGGTTCCAAAAAAGAATATACCGTCGAAGATCACGCCTATCGCGTTTACCGTGCCATGGGCGGCGATACCGATAACCTGCCCGATGCGTTTGTCAGCGCGCTGGATATTTCCGCCATTGATCACATGCTGATGGTGGCAGCGGTGGCCCCCTATGTGGATGCGGCCATTTCCAAGACGGTCAATGTGCCTGAAGACTATCCCTATGAAGATTTCAAGGGTCTTTACATGGAAGCCTGGCACCGCGGACTGAAAGGCATTACCACGTACCGTCCCAACAACATCCTGGGCGCCGTGCTGTCGGTCCCTGCCACTGAGACCTCTCCCAGCACGCCCGAACCCATCAGGCTTTCCGAACAGGACAAGCGCATGGTTCTCACCGAAGTCATGAAGTCGCCGCCGCTGGCTTCATTGCGCTGGCCGTCGCGCCCCACCTTGCCAGCGGGTGCATCCGCCTGGGTGAGCGAAACCATTCATACGCCGCAAGGCGAATTCGCCGTGGTGGTGGCCGACCAGGCCAATGTGCCGTTCGAGGTCTGGGTGCTGGGCGGCCAGCCGCCGCGCGGGCTGGATGCCATTGCCAAAACGCTGTCGGCCGATATGCGCGCCAACGATCGCGGCTGGCTGCGCAAGAAGCTGTCCGTACTGGCACGCGCTTATGGCGATGGCTTTGAAATGCCCATGCCGCCCGACGGTGCGCCAGTACGGGTGCCCAGCGCCACCGCAGCGCTGGCCCGGCTGGTGGAGTGGCGCTACGACGCTTTGGGCGCGCTGGAAGTCCGTGACGACGACCCGGCTCCTGTGCTGCACGCCTTGTTCGCGCCGCGCGAACCCAAAACCGGCACGGATGGCACGCTGGCCTGGGTGGCCGATGTGCGCAACCCTTCTACGGGCGATGACTTCGTGCTCATGCTCAAAGAACTGCAAATGCCCGATGGCAGCCGCCGACCTTACAGCATGTGGCTGACAGGCGAGCACCCGGTCGCGCTGGACGGTGTCTGCAAGCTGCTGAGCCTGGATATGCGCGTGATCGACCCGGCCTGGATCGCCATGAAGCTGCGCAAGCTGCTGAATTATGCCGAGCCGCGCGGCGATTTTCTGGCTCAGGTTCCGGGTACGGAACGTCAGGAAAACTACCCGTCAACGGTGGCGTATATCGCCAGGCTGGTGATTCATCGCTACGCGATGCTGGGCATACTGACCGAAGACGGCCTGCCTATCAAGGCTATGGGCGTGGTAGCGGATGAACCCACCCACGATCGCGCCGCCCATGCGCAGCCCGCCATGATCGGCAAGCCCTGCCAGGAATGCGGCAACCATACAGTCATCAAGAAAGACGGCTGCGAATTCTGCACTTCGTGCGGCGCTATCGGGGCTTGCGGGTAAATAGAAATTCTGCGGGAAGGGTTGTTTACCTGAATTACCTGACCTGCAGATTTTTGCCGTCGTACACGTAGGTGTCGATTTTTTCGGGAGATTCCTGGTTGGGCGTTTGTAATGTCAGTGTCTTGGCATCAGCGCTCACCCGGATCTGTTCCGAGCACGAGCCGAACGCAGGCGAAATACTGTAGCTGTCGGCTCGCATGACCATCCAGCGGTACATGATGGGGCAGGCATTGTTTCCCGAGCTGATGGATATCAGCGTGGCCTGCCTGTCGGGCATTTCAAAAGAATAGTTAAGGCTCAGCATGCCGCTGATGGGCGGGTCGATCTGACCGCCATCCAGCTTCAGCTGGGCTTCATAGACGTATTCGCTTTCGCTGACCGTCAGGGTGCCATAGGGGGTGGAAAGCTCGATGAATTTTGGCGTGGTGGGCCAATTTTCGTCGGCGGAGGCGTGTGCCGGCCCGCATACGAGCAGCAAGGTTGCCAGGGCTTTGCAGCCATAGAGAAACGGTAAAATGCGCATGTCAGGAACCCGGCGCCATAAAAAGCACGAATCCTCAGCACGGGCCTTGCCAGAGGCGGCCAAGCCGGGCAGGGACCGTTCAGTAACGGAGCCCGCAGTTCTCCAGAAAGAACGAGGGCGTTGCACATGCTGGCGCAAGGGGCGCCTCGCGCAACGGGTTTTGCTCCTTCATTACATTTCATTTCGCAACGCCACGCAAGTGGCACAAAAGGCGGATCACAAAAAACAGGGCTGAAGACAGCGCTGCTGCCCGTCTTTCACTGCTGCAGGCGGAGTTTCGGAAATGAAATACTGTTTTTCAGGCTCTTTCCTGCAGTGAGCAGTTCTGTCGAAGTATGATTGGGGCTGCGCAGATATCTGCTGCTTTTGAGCATTTCATCTTATCCAGAGGTCATCCATGTCGCCAAAGCCCGGCGCCGTTGCGGGCGAAACGGAAATCATCCCAGGCGGAACATCCGTCGGCACCCCGGTCAGCTATCAGTTGGATCACGTTGCCGCCTGCCGATTGCCCACCCCGTGGGCCGAGTTTCAGCTGCACGCTTTCGTTGATCCTGCCAGTGGCAAAGAACACCTTGCCATAGTGCTGGGTGATATCAGCGGCGACAAGCCAGTACTGGCGCGTGTGCATTCCGAATGCCTGACAGGCGATGGCTTGTTCAGCCAGCGCTGCGATTGCGGCGCCCAGCTGGAAACCGCTTTGCGGCGCATTGCCGATAAAGGCCGGGGCCTGGTGCTTTATCTGCGCCAGGAAGGGCGCGGCATCGGGCTGGTGAACAAGATTCGCGCCTATCAATTGCAGGACGCGGGCGCCGATACGGTAGAAGCGAATGAGCAGCTGGGTTTTCCGGCCGACATGCGCCGCTACGATCTCTGCCAGCCCATGTTGCGTTATTTTGGCGTGCAAAGCCTGCGTCTTATGACCAACAACCCGCGCAAAGTCGCGGCGATGGAAAAAATCGGCGTGGCTGTCAGCGAGCGCGTGCCAATTCAGGTGAATCGCAACCCCTATAACGAAGGTTATCTCAGCACCAAAGCGGCTAAGCTGGGGCACTGGCTGAAAGAAAAAATCAAGGAATAGGCAGAGAACGCCCGCCAGGCAAGCCGGGCTGCCCGCTTTGCGGGTGTCCGGGAGCCGGTTTCAACGGATACAAAAATGCGCGGCTTTGTTTCAAGGACAAAGTCGCGCATTTTTGTGTTTAGCCTGGGACGGCACAGGCTCTTGAGGAAAGCCTGCTGAGGAAGCAGGCACAGCGAGGCCGGTGTTATCAGGCGGCAACGGCTTCCGTGGCAGCGGTGATCTCATCGGCCGCATTACGCAGGGCCGCTTCACGGCTGTCGGCGCCCAGGTCGGTGCCTTCGGCGCGCACAATGCGAATGTCGGTAATACCGAAAAAGCCGAAAATCGTTTTCAGGTAGCTTTCCTGGTGTTCCATGGCCTGACCGGCTTCCGATGTCGAGTACACGCCGCCGCGAGACAGCACGGCAATGACGGTTTTACCTTTGGCCAGCCCTTCAGGCCCGTTCTCGGTATAGCGGAATGTGCGGCCTGCCTGGGCCAGGCGGTCGATCCAGGCTTTCAGTTGACTGGGGATGGAGAAGTTATAGAGGGGCGCGCCTACCACGATGACATCGGCCGCCAGAAACTGTGAAACCAGGGTTTCTGACAATGCGTTTTCACGCTGTTCCGCTTCACTGAGGGTGTCGCCAGCGGGCCGGCGAATGCCCATGGCGTCGGAAGAGAAATGCGTTGGGGTATCGACTGCCAGATCAAGGTGCTCGACCTGAGTGCCGGGGTTGCTGGCCAGCCATTGTTCAACCGCCTGACGAGTCAGGCCACGAGAGACAGAGGCGGCGCCATTGATGCTGGAATCGACGTGCAAGAGTTTCATGGGGTGCTCCGAAAAATGTGTTTTTGAATGACAATGATGCTATTGTCGTCGTTCCATATTGTTTGATAAATAGCTGTATTGGTATATCAATATTCCATTTGTGGAACAATATTCTTGCCGGGTTGCAGGTTCAGGCTGACCCTTGCTCCATCCCGTGACAGGCAGCTTGCGCGGGCGATCGGGCATGCGGCTTGCCCATTCAGGCAGGACTCTAACAGCAGGAGAGCACCATGGCATGGCAGGCACTTTTTGGAGAAAAGGCGACGACCAAGCTGGCGGGTTTCTTCGATACGCAGGAAGAGCTCGAAAGGGTGTCGTCGGAACTGAGACGGGTCAGCGATTTACAGAATACCCAGCTATGGGTCGTGCGCCCCCATGCGGCCGATTTTGACCGCCGCCTCGAACCCGAAACCCAGGGGGTCGCACGCACGGCGGTTCGCGCCCATCTGATCTTGGGAGCTGTGGGCTTGCTGGCGGGGCTGGTGTTGTGGGC
>JAAZDZ010000514.1 GCA_012512545.1 Alcaligenaceae bacterium
GAATACAAGCCAACATCGCGGTAACTGATGCGCCCTTCCGGGCTGACCGCCGTGGCCTCGATTGTCAACAGACCCGCGCCTGAGAGGGCAAGATTCCCCAGGTGAATCAGATGCCAGTCCGTGGTTTTTCCATCATCCGCCGAATACTGGCACATGGGGGCGATGACTATGCGGTTCTTCAGCTTCAGGCCACCGACATCAAAGGCAGAAAACAACTTGGTCCGGCTCATAAGAAATATCCCATCCTGACTGATTGGTTCAACGGCGCTTCACGCGTCAACCAAAAGATGCTACGTCACATTGGCCCCCAGAACAAAGCCCGGACAGCAGACAACCCGGCACTCAAGGGAAATCCTGAGGAACGATCTCTACTACTATGATGGGCATCGCAACCGCAAATCTCTGTTCTTGCCATCCTGTTGGAACCCTTATGACATCCGATACTGAAATAAAAAGAATCTTTGCTCCGCATGGCGTGCTGCGCGCATCCATCAATGTCGGTAACCCCATCCTCGCGCGCGAGGATGCCTCTGCCGCAGGCGGCGCAAGCGGCGTGTCGGTCGATCTGGCCAGCGCGCTTGCCGAACGCCTTGGTGTGCCCCTGGAACTCGTGGTCGTGAAGTCAGCGGGGCGCTCCGTACAGGTAATCGAAGAGAACAACGCTGATATCGGTTTCTTTGCGATTGACCCGGTGCGCGGCGCCAATATTGCCTTCACTGCGCCCTACATCCTGATTGAAGGTGCTTACCTCGTGCCCGAACCGTCTCCCCTGCAGGACAACAGCCAGGTGGATGCACCGGAACATCGCGTCGTCGTGGGCAAGGACAGCGCCTACGATCTGTATCTCAGCCGTGAGCTTCAACATGCGCAGATTGTCCGGGCGCCCACTTCACCCACCGTATTTGACGTATTTGTCGATCAGGGCCTGGAAGTCGCAGCAGGTGTCCGCCAACAGCTGGAAGCACACGCCTCCGGGCACAAAGGGTATCGGCTATTGCCTGGCCGGTTCATGGTCATCCGCCAGGCGATGGGGACGCACAAGGCGCGCGGGGAAGAGGCAGCCCGTTATCTTGCGCAGTTTGTAGAAGAAATGAAGGCCGCGGGCTTCATCGGTCAGGCGCTCGCGCTTCATGGCATTGAAGGCGCGTCAGTAGCGCCATTGCATGAGGATGGGAAGCCTTCTACCTGATCCCAGTAATGTTGTCGCTTTCTATATAGCCATCGGCCAGGGTAATCGTGCGGGCGCAGTGTTCCGACATGCGCGGATCATGGGTAACCAGCAGCACGGCGCAGCCAAAGCGCTGGTTGAATTCCCGGAAGAGTTCAAAGACTTCAGCGGCCGATTGACTGTCCAGATTACCGGTGGGTTCGTCCGCCAGCAGCAGCGCTGGCCGGTTGACCAGCGCTCGCGCCACCGCCACCCGCTGCTGCTGGCCGCCCGATAGCTGGTCGGGTTTGCGATGTTCTTTTCCGGCCAGGCCCACCTGAGCCAGCAAGCCTCGGGCACGTTCGAGCTGTTCTTCCGTGGGCTTGCCCTGACGCACCATGAGCGGCATCAGCACATTCTCAAGCGCCGTGAACGCCTGAATCAGATGATGAAACTGGAAAACGAAGCCGATGGCATCGCCGCGCAGCGCTGTTCGCCGTGCCTCTTCCATTTCTCGCGTGGGCTCACCCAGAAGAAAGAGTTCCCCGCTGGTTGGACGATCCAGCAGGCCGACGATGTTGAGCAGGGTGCTTTTCCCAGAGCCGGAGGCCCCGACAAGGGCGGTAAAGTCGCTGCGGCGCAAGCTCAGATCCAGGCCATGCAGAACTTCAACTTCGGTGGGCTTGCCGATGTTGTAGCGCTTGCATATGCCTTCAAGACGCAGCACTTCCTCGGTGCTGTTGTGATCAGACATGGCGTATGGCTTCCACGGGGTCGAGGGATGCGGCGCGTCGGGCTGGTACGGCTGCAGCGAGAATACCGGTGCAAGTGGCCAGACTGATGGCGGATAACAGCAGGGTTGCATCCAGCGGAACAATGAACAGTTTGGGGCCCAACGTGTTGAATGCCGCCACCATGCCGTAACCGGCCAGGCCCCCCGGTAGGGAGCCAGCCAGCCCGAACAAAGCGCCCTGAATAAGAAAGACACGCAGAATCTGCTGGCGGGCTGCACCCATGGCCCGCAGAATACCGATCTCACGAGTGCGTTGCACCACACTCACGGAAAGTACGCTTGCGATCCCCAAAGCCACGCTGAGGGCCACGAAGATGCTGATCATTTGGGTAGACAAGCGCTGGGCGCGCAGGGCGTTCATCAACTGGGCGTTGGTTTCCATCCAGCTTTCTGCTTTGAGCCCGGTCAACCGGGCGATGCGTTGTGCGATCTCCCGGGCCTGGAAGATGTCATCAACCGTCAGGTCTATGACGGTTGCCGCCCCGGGCAGATCCACCAACGACTGGGCCTGCTTCATGTCGAGATAGACGTAACGCGCGTCCAATTCGCGGACCCCGAGTTCGAATATGCCAGCCACATTGACCACGACTTCCCGCTCCTGGCCTCCATCCAGTCTCAGCTTGTCCCCCACGCGCAAGCCCATATCGTTTGCGAGCTGGCGCCCGATCAGGGCATCGCCCGCCCCGACTCGGAAGGCGCCCTCGACCATGGATTCGCGCAGATTCACAATACGCTGATAGCGTTCGAGGTCAATGCCAAGCAGTGCAACCGACTCCAGGGCCTCGCCGCGCCTTGCAAAGGCCGGGCCCGAGACAACGGGTGATACAGCGATGACGTCCGGTTGCTGGTCCAGTATGTCACGCGCCTGCTGCCAGTTGTTTATAGACCGTAACCGCTGGGCGCGCTTGTCTTCCAATATCAGTTGAGCTGTGCCCGCTGGGGGCGGCATGACCCGATTATGCTCGTCTGCCGTCTGCACCCTGATATGTGCCTGGGTTCCCAGGGTTCGTTCTATCGTGTTCGACTGCAGGCCATTGATAAGGGCGGTCAAAAAGACAATGACTGCGACGCCTACGCCTATCCCAAGCAATATCAGCGCACTCTGCGCCTTGCCTTCTCGCAGGAATCGGGTGGCAATGGACCATTCGGTCGAGATAACCATCAGTCAACACGCATGGGCAGTTCATTACGGCTGGCATTGCCGGGCGACGGTTGCGGACGA
This sequence comes from Alcaligenaceae bacterium, assembly GCA_012512545.1. Classification (GTDB taxonomy): domain Bacteria; phylum Pseudomonadota; class Gammaproteobacteria; order Burkholderiales; family Burkholderiaceae_B; genus Yanghanlia. Next base: position 3,163 of record JAAZDZ010000514.1, read on the forward strand.
CGCCGAGCATCAGTGCCGGTGACCTGGGGCACGACCTTCACCCGGACACGACTCCCTTCTTTCACTCCGGCCGGGATACTGGCCAGAATCCGGGCACCTGCCTGCAACCCGGAGATCACTTCCGTCGCCGCCAGGCCCCGCAGCCCCAACGTGACTTCACGGCGCGTTACACGCCCACCATCCGCCAGCCAGACCGTGGCCTGGTCACCTCGTACAGCGTACAGGGCGTCGTTGGGCACCACGATGGCCTGATCTCGGCGACCCGTTTCGATATTGACGGATATCGTCATGTCTTCCCGAAGAAACTCTGGTTTGCCGGTGACGGAAAGGCGCACGTCCACCGTGCCTCTTTGCCGGTCGATACCCGGCGCGATGAAGTTCACAGTCGCAGAAAAAGAGCGACTTGGATAGGCATCTGCGATGCAAACGGCTGACTGCCCCAGTGCCAGCACTTCGAGATTTTTTTCATCCAGGGGAACCAGAACCTCAGCATCGCCGTCATGCGCAATTTCAAAAAGCACCCGGCTGGGCTGGACCAGATCGCCGGGTTCGGCGTTGCGAGTCAGCACCGTGCCCGCCACCTGCGCCCGGATGACGGTCTTGGCCAGTTGCGCCTCGGCGCTGGCAAGGCGCGCCCGGGCCAGGGTTTCATTGGGGTTGCCTTCTGCCAACGACAGCGCCTCAAGCCTTGCCTGTTCGGCCGCTGCGCGGGCCGAGGCTTCCGCCTGCACCGCCCTTTCCAGTTCTTCTCGGGGGATGGCGCGTTGATCGTACAACTGGCGACGGCGTTGCGTCTCACGCGAGGCTTGATTCAGGGCTATTTCTGCTTCACGCACTACGGCTTCGGCTTGTGGCAGCGTAGATTGCTGCAAACGGGCCAGTTCGGCGCGCGCCTGATTGACAGCAGCCTCAAGCTCGGTAGCCCGCAGTACGGCCAGAATATCCCCCGGCTCGACACGGTCGCCTTCGCGTACGCGACGCTCAAGCACGACCCCGGTCACCTCACTGCCAACCTGAGCGCGAGACAGCGCTGCCACACGGCCGCTGGCAACAACCGTCTGTACCAGGGGCTGCGATGTAATTTCATAGCCGGGCAGCAGCGGGCCGCGTTGCTGATGCAGCACAAACCAGCCTGCACCCGCCAATACAAGGCAGACAGTGATAAAGACAAACGAGCGGCCTTTCATGGTGTGAATCTCTTGAGGGCGTAGTGATATCGTGGAACACGCGGTTAACGCGGGCGATGCAGCTAATTTCGGTCAGCCAGCTGGCGTAGCCGTCGGGAAGCTGGGAAAAGGCGGCTTCTTCATGTGTAGTGTCCCTCAATAATCACTTGCACTTTGGTGAGGCGGAGCTGACCGGATATCAGGTGAGGGAGCAGGATGTCGTCTAGCCTACTTCTTCCAGCCTGCCCAAGGTTTCCTGTTCGAGTTGGTCTTCGGTCATGGTTTCTTGGCTGTGCAATAAGACTGCAGCTCATGGGTGGGCGTACCTGGAAAAGCGCGAAGGATACGACGGCTTTTTACCAGCGCGTCCAGATGAACCTTGCGTAAACCATCGGCATCGCGTTGCAGTAGTTCCGCCAGGACGCTCAGGCGAACGTAGCGCCCCTCACAAATCGCAAGAATGGCGTTTGCCATATTTTCTTTGTCCAACCGAGCTCTGGTTCTGGGCAAGGCCGCGTGTAGCAGCAAATCCTCACGCAGACTGGGAGATAAAACCGCCAGTGAATCAATAATGGGAGCATCCAGCAACGGCGAAATCAGACAGCCCCGATCATCACGATAAAGCGGCTCTGCCCCTACCGAACCAGGGCGAGCGTCTGCTATCTCGTTACTACCGGAGCTGGGCGCGTTACTACCGGAGCTGGGCGCGTTACTACCGGAGCTGGGCGCGTTACTACCGGAGCTGGGCATAGAAACAAACACCTGCTCCGGTGAAACGGGGGCTGATCCGGGCAGGTAATACACCTTGCCGCGGGATCGCCCCTGTGACCGCAACATGCCCTCTCGTTCCAACCTGGCAAGCGCCAAACTTACGTCATGAGGATGCTCGGCGCATATCTCGGTAATGCGGCCGTGGCTGACAACGCCTTCGATCACAGCGGTAGACAACACCATGCGGCCCAAGGAATCTACGCGGTCAAAGGCTTCCCCAAACAACTCTCTCAATGCATCCAACACAGAGTGGGGCAGCAAGTCGAGCATATGCAATTCCAGCAATGTCTGCTCGGGAAGATCTTTTTCACGAAGTAACGGTTGACGCCAATGTTGGCTTCTCCATCCACTGAAAATCTTGGGTATACCGGAACCACCGCGCTCGCCCAGCCCTATCAGCAGGAACATCTGGTGCAGAGTGCGGTTGCGGCAGTCGCTTTCACCACCGCGAATCACCTGATCCAAAGGCAGGCGCAGTCCACCAGGATTGCGAAACCCGAACATATCGGGCCGTTTCACAACCAACACAGATACCCGTCCTGTGTAGTCAGCATGCACCAAGGTATTGACCAATGCCTCACGCAAGGCGACATGAACCGGCGTATCGTCCTTGCGTTGACCATCTTTTATGCTGAATGGAACCTTGAGTTCCGTTACAAGCTTACGATATACGCGCCGATAAAAATCAAACAGATTTCCAGACCAAGTACCGTCAGGCACTAAGCGGTCTACCCAACGCAGTTCAGTCCTGGCTTCCGGCCTTTCCTGATAATCCAGGAAATAGTGCGGAACCGCCTCTTGAATGGATGACCAACGGCCAAACATCAGCAGTCCTGCCAGCGTCAGCCCGCTCTCACCTGTGACACGATCACGGCGCCAGCCGCGCAGACTCTCCAAAAAGGAAAAGTCATCTTGTTCCAAGTAGGGATGCCCCGGCTTTTCATCCTTGAGCATCTGACGGTAAATACGCAAGCTCTCCATATCGATATCATCCATGCCGAAGTGTGGAAGAATGCGAATATCACGCTCATCTTCCACTTGCTCGGCAAACATGCGCCTGATGGTTTCCTCGTCACACAGCCGGTCGCCATCATTCAGCCGTTTGTATGTATGACCGAGGGGTTGATTGTTCAGGAAGACGGGTCGTTGTTTTCGTGTCGCCCGTGGAATAGTCACTGCCAGAATGGACTCTTCCAGAGAAGAAGAGAATCAGTCGAATCATCAACAAACCGTCCCAAAACTGCAACGCAGCACAGCCCGGGGTTTGATCCTATCCGCCAACTGATTACGAGGGCTGGCGATCACCGGGAGGAGTCACCCGCCAGACTATGTTGGATAAATCATCCGCCACGATGACCGCTCCTCGCGGATCTACCGTCACACCGACCGGGCGACCGCGGGCACGCCGGTTTGCCTCATCCAGAAAACCCGTGACGAAGTCGATGGGCTCGCCGGCGGGCTTTCCATCCTCAAATGGGATGAAAACCACCTTGTAACCCACTGGGCGAGAACGGTTCCAGCTCCCATGCATGCCCACGAAGACGCCATTTGCGAAAGGCTCACCCACCGCCGGGTTGGAGAAGTCCACCCCCAGGGCTGCGACGTGTGCTCCCAATGCATAATCGGGTGTCAACGCCGAAGCCACCTTTTCCGGATCTTGTGGACGCACCCTGTCGTCGACATTCTTGCCCCAATAACTGTAGGGCCATCCGTAGAAGCCACCTTCCTGCACTGTCGTGAGATAATCAGGAACAAGATCAGGTCCAATTTCATCCCGCTCGTTCACGACCGCCCAGAGTTGCCCGGACTGCGGCTGTATTGTCAATGCCGTTGGATTACGCAAGCCTTCAGCATAGGTTCTGTGTGCCCCGGTCTCGACGTCAATCTGCCAAACCACTGCGCGATCCGCCTCCACCACCATACCGCGCTCGGTAATATTGCTGTTTGAACCGATACCCACATAAAGATATCGCCCGTCTTCGCTCGCCGTCATTGCTTTGGTCCAGTGGTGATTGATCGCTTTGGGCAGGGCGGTGAGTGTCTCGGGCGCGCCGCTAGCCTGCGTCTGCCCTTCCTCGGTCGCGGTAGGGACACCGGTTACCCGATGCCCCCCGCACAGATCCGTACGTGCAGAATTACCGCATACGGCTCCTGCCTTGGGTTGTGACGTCAAAACGAACCGAGGGATAGGGATGCTTCGGAAC